>RBWT01000067.1 GCA_004010275.1 Streptomyces huasconensis | reverse complement strand
GGAGATCAACCCGGCGCGCTCCCTCGCCCGGCACCCCCTCTTCCAGGTCATGCTGTCCTCCACGACTTCACCCGCCCCGAGACCGGACCGGACGGGCTCGGCGGCACCGCTTCAGCGGGCGACGACGCTCCCGCCCCCTCCGCCGTGGAGCCGCCGCCCGAGTCCGCCGGCCGGGCCAAGTTCGACCTCTCCGTACGCCTGGTGCAGCGACAGTGGGCGGCCGACGGAGAGGCGGCGGGGCTGGCCGGATCGATCGCCTACGCCTGCGACCTCTTCGACCGGTCCACGGCCGCGGCGATCGCGGAACGCTTCGTCCGGCTGCTGCGAGCCGTGGTCACCGACCCCGACCGGCCCATCGGCGCGGCGGACATCCTCGGCGAGGCCGAGCGGGACCGGCTGCTCCACGGCTGGAACGACACCGAACGCCCGCTGCCCCCACTGCTCCTGCCGCAACTGTTCGAGGAGCAGGCGGCGCGCACTCCGGACGCCCCCGCCGTCACCCGCGGCGCGGAAACCGTGTCGTACGCGGAACTCGACGCCCGCGCCAACCGGCTGGCCCGCCTCCTGGTCGAGCGGGGCGCGGCACCCGAGAGCATCGTCGCCCTGATGGTGCCGCGCTCCGTGGAGATGATCGTCGCCGTCCTGGCCGCGCTGAAGTCCGGCGCCGCGTACCTGCCGGTGGACAGCGCGTACCCCGCCGACCGGGTCCGCTACCTGCTCGACGACGCGCGTCCGGCTCCTCGCCGTGACCACCCGCGCGACCGCGGACCGCCTGCCGTCCGCCGTCGACCGGATCGTCCTCGACGCCCCGGCCACCACCGAGGAACTGTCGCGCCGCTTGCCCGCCGACCTCACCGACGCCGACCGGCGGGCCCCGCTCACCCCGCGCACCCCCGCCTACGTGATCTACACGTCCGGCTCCACCGGCCGGCCCAAGGGCGTGGTCGTCGAACACCGCTCCATCCCGAACATCGTGCTGGCCAGGATCGGGGCGTACGGCATGGGCCCCGGCAGCCGGGCGCTGCAGTTCGCCTCGCTCAGCTTCGACGCGGCCGTCTCCGAGATCTGCACACCGCTGAGCGCCGGGGCCTGTCTCGTGCTCGGCCCCGCCGACATGCTCGACCAGGCGGACCAGCTGCCGTCCCTGATGGGCGAGTTGGGGGTCACGCACGCGACCCTGCCGCCCGCGGTCCTCGCCCAGCTCCCGGACGGCAGCCTGCCCGCCGTGGAGAACCTGGTCATCGCGGGCGAGGCGGCGCAGGCCTCCCTGGTGGCCAAGTGGGCCACCGGGCGCCGCATGTTCAACGCGTACGGCCCCACCGAGACCACCGTCTCCTGCACCATGGCCGGACCACTGCCCGCCGTGCCGGGCGTACCGCCCATCGGCGGGCCCCTGCCGAACGCCTGCGTGCACGTCCTCGACGACCGGCTGCGGCCCGTCCCGGTCGGCGTACCCGGCGAGATGTACGTCTCCGGTCTCGGCGTGGCCCGCGGCTACCTGGGACGCACGGCGCTCACCGCGGAACGCTTCGTGGCGGACCCTTACGGCCCCGCCGGAAGCCGCATGTACCGCACGGGCGACCTGGCGCGCCGACGGGCCGACGGCCAACTGGAGTTCGCCGGCCGCGCGGACGACCAGGTGAAGATCCGCGGCTTCAGGATCGAACCGGGGGAAGTGCAGAGCACGTTGACGTCCTGCCCCGGCGTGGGCCGGGCCGTCGCCGTCGTACGGGAGGACCGGCCCGGCCGCCGGCAACTGGTCGGCTATGTGACCCCGGCGGCGCCGGGCACCGAAGCGGACGTCGACCCCGAGCAGATCCGAGCCCGGGTCGCCGGCCTCCTGCCCGCGCACATGGTGCCGAGCGCGGTGGTCGTGCTCGACCGCATCCCCCTGACCGTGAACGGCAAAGTGGACCACGCCGCCCTGCCCGCGGTCCGACCGGCCACGGCCGGCACCGGACGCCGCCCCGGCGACCCCCGCGAGGAACTGCTCTGCCAGGTGGTCTCGGACGTGCTCGCGGTGCCCCGGGTCGGTGTCGACGAGAACTTCTTCGCCCTGGGCGGCGACAGCATCACCGCGCTCCAGGTCGCCAGCCGGGCCCGCGCCGCCGGACTGGCCCTCACCCCCAGGGACCTCTTCCGGCACCAGACCGTGGCCGAACTCGCCGCCGCCGTGCGCGAGTCCGTGCCGCAGGACGACGGGCGCCGTGACGACGGTGCCGGGGCGGTACCGGCCACGCCCGTCATGCGCTGGCTCGCCCAGCGGCGCGGCCCGGTCAAGCACCTCAACCAGTCGGTCCTGCTGACCGTGCCCGCCCTGGAAGCCGAGGCACTCGTCACCGCCGTGCAGAGCCTGCTCGACCACCACGACGCGCTGCGGGCCACCCTGGTCGGCGGCGCCACCAGGGTCACCTGGGGCCTGAAGATCGCCCCGCGCGGCGCCGTCCCGGCACTCGAGCACCTGCGGGCGGGTCGACATCACCGCCCACCCGGACACCTCCACGGAGCTGGCCGCCCTCCTCGCCCGGGAGGGCGAGGCCGCACGGGACCGCCTCGACCCGGAGGCCGGGGCGATGGTCCAGGTGGTGTGGTTCGACGCGGGACCCGAACGCCCGGGCCGACTGCTGCTGATCGCCCACCACCTGGTCGTCGACGGCGTGTCCTGGCGCATCCTCGTGCCCGACCTCGCCCAGGCATACCGGGCGGCCGCGACCGGCGGCGAACCGGGACTCGCCCCGGTCGGCACCTCGCTGCGGCGCTGGTCCCAACTCCTCCTGGCCGAGGCCCAGGACCCGGAGCGCGCCGCCGAACTGGACCTGTGGGCCGACATGCTGGACGGCGACGACCCCCGCATCGGCAGGGGAGCGCCGAGGCCCGCCCGGGACACCCGCGGCACGGCCGCGTACGTCAGCGCCACCCTCCCCGCCGACCTCACCGGCACGCTGCTCACCGCCGTACCGGAGGCGTTCCAGGTCCGCATGAACGACATCCTGCTCACCGGGCTCGCGCTAGCCGTCGCCGAGTGGCGGGAGCGGCACGGCTGGAGCACCGACCACGCCGACCGCACGGTCCTGCTGGACGTGGAGGGCCACGGCCGGGAGGAGATCGCCGAGGAGATCGACCTCTCCCGCACCGTCGGCTGGTTCACCAGCGTGTTCCCGCTGCGGCTCGACCCCGGGGAGCCGGGCCCGGACCAGGCGCCGACGGGGGAGTCCGCGGTGCTCGACGCCCTCAAGCGGGTCAAGAGCCGTCTGCGGGAACTCCCGGACAACGGCCTGGGATTCGGGCTGCTGCGCTACCTCAACCCGGACACGGCCGGTGTCCTCGCCCCGCTCGGCACCCCGCAGATCGGCTTCAACTACCTGGGCCGGATGAACGGCACTGCCCTCGACGGTGAGCACCCGGCCTCCACGGAGTGGTCGGTCAGCACGGACCTCACCGCCGGCGTCGACCCGTCCGACGGCGACCTGCCGTTCGCCCATGCCCTCGAACTGACGGCCGCTGTACGGGAGTCGGCCGACGGGCCGCGGCTCAGCGTCAGCTGCGCCTGGCCCGCCGCCCTGTTCCGCGCCGAGGAGACGAAGGACCTGCTCGACACCTGGCTGCGGGCGCTGCACGCCCTGGCCGACGCGGCCGGGCGGTCCGGCGGCGGCCTCGTCCCCGCCGACCTGCCGCTCGTCACCGTCACCCAGGAGGAGATCGACGCCTGGGAGGCCGAACCCGACGGCGTCGAGGACGTCCTGCCCCTCTCACCGCTCCAGGAAGGACTGTTCTTCCACGCCCTGTTCGCGGGCACCGGCCCCGACGTCTACACCATGCAGACCACCCTCGACCTGACGGGCCCGCTGGAGGCCACGGCGCTGCGGGCCGCCGGACAGGGCCTCCTGGACCGGCACCCCAACCTGCGCGCCGGGTTCCGCCACCGCGGCGCGGGTGACAGCGTCCAGATCATCCCGCGCCGGGCCGAGCTGCCCTGGACGCAGGTGGACCTGTCCGGGCTCGACGAGACCGCCCGGCAGGCCGAGCTGACCCGGCTGACCGACGACGCACGCGCCGAGCGGTTCGACCTCGGCCGGCCACCGCTGATCCGGTTCACGCTGATCAGGCTCGGCGAGGAACAGCACCGGCTGCTGATCCTCAAGCACCACATCCTGCTCGACGGCTGGTCCGTGCCGCTGTTCATGCGCGACCTGTTCGCGCTCTACCGGCACGCGACCGGCACGCGCTGCCCGCGGTCGTCCCCTACCGCCGCTACCTCGACTGGCTCTCCCGCCAGGACCGCGCGGCGACCGAGGCGGCCTGGCGCGAGGCCCTGGCCGGTGTCGGCGAGCCCACGCTCCTCGCGCGCGCCGAGCCCGGCCCGCCCACCGAGATGCCCCGCAACGTGCTCCGTGAAGTGCCCGCCGCGCTGACCACGGCGTCCAGGAGCAGGCGGCGGGCTCCGCGACCACCGTCAACACCTTCCTGCAAGGCGCGTGGGCGGTGCTGGCAGGCCGGCTCCTCGGCCGCGACGACGTGGTCTTCGGGACCACGGTCTCCGGCCGGCCGCCGCAGATACCCGGCATCGAGTCCATGCTCGGCCTGTTCATCAACACCATCCCGGTCCGCGTCCGCCTGCGCCTCGGCGAGACCTGGCAGGAGCTGACGGCCCGCATCCAGCACGAGCAGACCGCGCTCGGCGACCACCACCAGCTCGGGCTCGCCCGCATCCAGCAGCTGGCCGGCGTCGGCGAACTCTTCGACGCCCTCGTGGTCTACGAGAACTTCCCCGCCCCCGCCTCCCGCGAGTCGAAGGAGACCGGGCTGAGCGCCAAGGCGAGGGAAGGCCGCGCGGCGCGCACTATCCGCTCGCCCTGATCGCCAACATGACACCGGGCGGACTGCGGCTGCGCCTGGAGTACCGTCCCGAACTCGTCGCCCGCGCACGTGCCGAGGAACTGCTCGACCGCCTCGTACGCGTCCTGGAACAGGTCGTCGGCGACCCGACGCGGCCCGTTCGGCCGGATCGACGTCCTCGACCCGGCGAACGGCGACAGCTCCTGGACGGCTGGCACGGCGACGCCCTCACCCCGGCGGCCGCCCGGCCCGCCACGATCCACGGCCGGTTCGCCGACGCCGTGGCCCAGGGACCGCAGGACACCGCCATCCGCCATGGCGACCAGAAGCTCAGCTACCGGGAACTGGACGAGCGCGCCAACCGGCTCGCGCGGCTCCTCGGCGAGCTGGGGGTGGGCCTCGAGACCCGCGTGGCGGTGCTCCTCGACCGGGGTGTCGACCTCGTCGTCGCCGTCCTCGCCGTCCTGAAGGCCGGAGGCGTGTACGTACCGCTGGAACCCGACACCCCGGAGCGGCGCCAGGAACTGCTCGTCGCCGAGACCGCCGCGCCCGTCCTGCTCACCCACGAGAACCTCACGCCCGCCTGGACCGCAGGACCCGAGGCGCACGTACGGGTCGTCGCGGTCGACACCGACCCCCGGCTGCCCGGCCAGGACGCCACCGTGCCGCACATCGAGGTGGCACCCGACCAACTGGCCTACGTCATCTACACCTCCGGGTCCACCGGCACCCCCAAGGGCGTCGCCGTCACCCACCAGAACGTGGTGGAACTCGCGGCGGACCGCTGGTGGGGCCTCGACCGCCGCCCGACGGTGCTCTTCCACTCCCCGCACGCCTGGGACGCCTCCACCCTGGAGTGGTGGGTGCCGCTGCTCGACCACGGCGAGATCGTCGTCGACCCCGCCCGGCAAACTCGACCTCGACGCCCTCGCCGACCTCGTCGTCCAGGAGCGCATCACCGGACTGTGGGCCTCCGGTGGCCTCTTCCGGCTGCTCGCCGAGGAACACCCGGAGTGCTTCGCGGGCCTGCGAGGTCCGCACCGGCGGCGACGTGGTCCCCGCGGACGCGGTGCGCAGAGCGCTGCGCGCCTGCCCCGACACCGTGGTCACCGCCGGGCTACGGGCCGACCGAGACCACCGTGTTCTCCACCCGCCACTCGATGCGCGCGGGTGACCCCGTGCCGGAGAGCGTCCCCATCGGGCGCCCCCTGGACGGCACCCGCGCCCACGTCCTCAGCCCGGGCCTCGAACCCGTGCCGGTGGGCGTCGTCGGCGAGCTGTACCTGGCGGGCTCCGGGGTGTCGCGGGGGTACGAGAACAACCCGGCCATGACCGCCGAACGCTTCGTCGCCGACCTCTACGGCCCGCCCGGCACCCGTATGTACCGCACCGGCGACCTCGTCCGGTGGCGCGCGGACGGCCTCATGGAGTTCGCCGGACGCGCCGACGAACAGGTCAAACTGCGCGGGTTCCGGGTGGAGCTGCGCGAGGTGGAGGTCGCCCTCACCGGCCACCCCGGCATCGGCCAGGCCGTCGCGCTCGTCCGGGAGGACCGCCCCGGCGACAAGCGCCTGGTCGCGTACGTCGTTGCCTCACCGGCGCACCGGCCCCCGACCCGGCCGCCCTGCGGGAGCGGCTGGCCGGTCTGCTGCCGGAGTTCATGGTGCCGTCCGCCTTCGTCGTCCTGGACCGGCTGCCGCTGACCGACAACACCAAGCTGGACCGGGCGGCGCTGCCCGCCCCCGACCACCGGGCCGAGCGCACCCGCCCGCCGCGCACCCCGCAGGAAGAGGTGCTGTGCGGCCTGTTCGCCGACGCGCTCGGCGTGCCCGAAGTCGGCCTCGACGACGACTTCTTCATGCTGGGCGGCAACTCCCTGACCGCCGCCGCGCTCGTCACCCGCATCCGCGCCACCCTGGGCTCCGGGCTGAGCGTGCAGGCGCTGTTCACCGCGCCCACCGTCGCGGCGCTGGCACGCAGGCTGGAGCCGGACACCGGCCCCGACGAGAACGGCGGCCTGGAGGTACTGCTGCCGCTGCGCACCACCGGGGACGCGGCCCCCGTCTTCTGCTTCCACGCGGGCGGCGGACTGAGCTGGCGGTACGCGGGCCTCCTGCGGCACCTGCCCTCCGAACACCCGGTGTACGGGCTCCAGGCCCGCGCCTACAGCACGCCGGGCCACCGGCCGGCCGACATCGAGGAGATCGCCGCGGACTTCACCGAGCAGATCAGGAAGGTACGGCCCACCGGCCCCTACCACCTGATCGGCTGGTCCTTCGGCGGCCTCGTCGCCCACGCCGTGGCCGCCCGGCTCCAGGACGACGGCGACGAGGTCGCCACCCTCGCCCTGCTGGACGCCTACCCGGCCGAAGCCGGCACCGCGCCGCCCCAGCAGGCCGGTGACGGCGGCGAACTGCTGCGCGCCCTGCTGGAGGTGACACACGCGGCGCCCTCCGCACCCGGCGGCGAAGCCATCACTCGCGAAGAGGCGGCCGAGGCGCTGCGCGCCCTCGGCGACCCGCTCATGGAGCTGCTCGCCGACCGGCTCGACACGGTCCTCCAGGCCTTCGAGGACCACGTGGACCTGCGCCACGCCTTCGTGCCGCGGGTGTTCCGCGGGGACGCGCTGCTCTTCGCGGCCCTGCCCGACGGCACCGACGCCCGCGGCCGTGCCGAGCGCTGGCAGCCGTACGTCGAAGGGCGGGTGCACGCCCACCCGGTGCGCTGCACCCACGAACAGATGATGAATCCGGAGCCGCTCGCCGAGATCGGGCGGATCGTCACCACGCGGCTGCGTCGCACCGAGAGGGGAACGGACCGCTGATGGGCCAGGACATCTACGGGATCGGCGAGATACCGCCGCTGGGCGAGGTACCGCGGTACATGCACGCGGCGATGATCCGCCAGGAGCGCTACGGCGCGCCCGCCGACGCCATCCGCATCGAACAGACCGAGGTGCCGCCGGTCGGCCGGGGGCAGATCCTGCTCTTGGTGATGGCGGCCGGGGTCAACTACAACGGCGTGTGGGCCGCGCTCGGCGCGCTCCCGCCGACGTCATCGCGGCGCGCCGCAAGCAGGGCGACCCGCACGACTTCCACATCGCGGGCTCCGAAGGGGCCGGCGTGGTGTGGGCGGTCGGCGAGGGCGTCACCCAGTACGGAGTCGGCGACGAGGTGATCGTGGGAGGCGTCCGCTGGGACGAGTCCGCGCCCGACATCCGGCTCGGCACCGACCCCACCGCCTCCCGCTCGCAGCGCGCCTGGGGATACGAACTCAACCACGGCTCCTTCGCCCAGTTCACCGTCGTCGACGAGTACCAGTGCCACCCGAAGCCACCGCGGCTGACGTGGGAAGAGGCCGGCTGCTTCCTCGGCGGCGGCTCCACCTCGTACCGCATGCTGACCGGCTGGCACCCCCACCATGTGCGGCCCGGGGACCCGGTGCTGATCTGGGGCGGCTCAGGCGGCCTCGGCTCGATGGCCATCCAGATCGTCAACCACTTCGGCGGGATACCCGTCGCCGTCGTCTCCGACGACGCCAAGCGCGACCACTGCTTGCGGCTCGGCGCCCACGGCGTGGTCAACCGGCGCGAGTTCACCCACTGGGGCGGCCTGCCCGACCCCGACGACACGGCGGCGTACGGCGCGTGGCTGGACGGTGCGCGCTCCTTCGGCCGGCGGTTCTGGGAAGTCCTCGGCGAGCGCCGCTCACCGCGCATCGTCCTCGAACACCCGGGCAGGGACACGCTCGCCACGTCGGTATACGTCTGCGACAACGCCGGCATGGTGGTGACCTGCGCGGGCACCAGCGGCTACCTCGGCCACATCGACCTGCGCTTCCTGTGGATGTTCCAGAAGCGGCTCCAGGGCTCGCACGCGGCCAACGTGCGCGAGACCAGGGCGATCATCGACCTGGTGGCGGCCGGACGCGTCGACCCCTGCCTGAGCGAGACCGTCCCCTTCGAGGAGATCGGCAGCGCCCATCAGCAGGTGTACGAGAACCGGCACGCGGCGGGCAACACCGCGGTCCTCGTGAACGCCCCGGGCCCCGGCTTGACGGGCATGCCGTGACCGGCGGCCCACCGGCCGGACGGCACCCGTTCCGGTTCGGCGTGTACGCGGGGGCGCTCTCCGGCATCGACGCCCTGCGCACGCTGGCGGTGGGCGCCGAGGAGGCGGGCTACGCCTCCCTGCTCGTCCCGGACCACCTGGACGAACGCTGGTCGCCGGTGGTCTCGCTGGCCCTCGCGGCCGGCTGGACCTCACGCATCGCCCTCGGCACCCTGATGCTCGCCGCCGACCTGAGGCGCCCCGCCGTGCTCTTCAAGGACCTGGCCACGCTCGACCAGGCGGCACCGGGCCGCCTGGAGATCGGCCTCGGCGCGGGCTGGTACCCCCCCGACTTCGCACGCGCCGGCATCCCCATGGCCCCGCCCGGCATCCGCATCGAACGCCTGGCGGAGAACGCGCACATCCACAAGGAGCTGTGGCAGAAGGGGGCGATCTCCTACGAGGGCCGCCACTGCTCGGCCGTGGACGCCATCGGCGCGCCCCGGCCGGGCCCGGCCACCTGGGTCATGGGCGGCGGCGGCCCCCGGATGCTGCGCACCGCCGTGGCACACGCGGACATCGTCTCGCTGACCGCACGGCTCTCCTCCGGCCGCCGCGACACGCCGCTCGGCGACAACGCCCGCGCCGAGCGGTTCGACGAACGGGTGCGCTGGGTGCGGGAGTTCGCGGCCGAGGCCGGCCGCGCCCACGCCCCGGAACTGCAGTGCCTGCTCGTCGACGCGGCGGTCGTCACCGACTCCGAGGAGTACGCCACACGCCGGCTCGCCCCCCGCTTCGGCCTGCCGCCCGGCGAGGTGCTCGACTCGCCCGTGGTCCTCGCGGGCACCGCCGACGAGATCTGCGCACGGCTGCGGGAGCGCCGCGAGCGATTCGGAATCAGTTACTGGGTGCTGCCCGCCGCTCGGTGGAAGGAGTTCGTGCCGGTCGTCCAGCGCATGACCGGCACCTGAGCCCCGCTCGCCGTCAGCGCAGCAGCCCGCGGTGCGCCGCCCAGCCGGCGGCGATGTCCGCCTCCAGCTGGTTCAGCCGCGCCGTGACCACCTGGTCGAAGCCGTCCATGAAGTACTCGTCACCGCCCGCGGCGCCACCGACCTGCGGGCCGTGACGAACTCCCCGACCACGTCGGACAGGGAACGGTCCGGCCCCACCCGCCCGGCGATGTAGCGGTCGGCGCCCTCGAGGCCGGGGAACCCCGCCTCGCGGTACAGGTACACATCGCCCAGCACGTCGACCTGGACGGCGATCTGCGGGTGCGCGCGGGGCCGCATCGTCTCCGGCCGGATGCGCACCAGCTCCGCCTCGGTGCCCGACTTCAGGGCGTGCAGCGCGTAGCCGTAGTCGATCCGCAGGGCAGGGGTCAGGCGCCGGGCCTTCTCCTCGAAGGCGAGCAGGATGTCCTGCAGTTCCGTGCGCTCGGCAGCCGAGAGCGCCCCGTCCGGCCGGGCGCTGTAATCCTCGCGCAGGTTCAGGAAATCCACCGGCCTGCCGGCGCGGCGGCGACCAGCTCGGCGACGAAGTCGTGCACTCCAGCAGCCGCCGGGCCCGGCCCGGCAGGACGATGTGGTTCAGCCCGAGCCGCACCGGCGCCTCGCGCCCGGCCCGCAGCCGCTGGAAGCGCAGCAGGTTCGCCCGCACACGGCCGAAGGCCCGCCGCTTGCCGGTGGTGGCCTCGTACTCCTCGTCGGACACCCCGTACAGCGAGGTGCGGACGGCGCCGAGGTCCCACAGCCCCGGCTGGCGCTCCAGGGTCTGTTCGGTGAGGGCGAAGGCGTTGGTGTACAGCGTCATGGGGAAGCCGCGCCCCGCCGCCCGCCGCACCAGGTCGCCGAGCCCGGGGTTGGTGAGCGGCTCCAGGCCACCGGAGACGTACAGCGACTCGGCGGAACCGGCGGGCAGCTCGTCGATGACTGAGGCCAGCGCCGCGTTGCCGTCCGCCAGCGCGGAGACCGGATAGCGGGCCCCCGTCACCCGTACGCAGAAGTGGCACCGGAACATGCAGCTCGGCCCCGGGTACAAGCCCACGATGTGCGGGTGGACGGGGGTGCCCTCCAGGACGGCGTCGAACACCGAGCGCCGCTCCAGCGGCAGCACGGTGTTCGACCAGTACTGGCCCGACGGGCCCGCGATCACCGCCTCCCGCAGTTCGGGAAGCCGTTCGAAGAGGTCGAGGAGCCGCCGGAACCAGTCGGTGTCCAGGCCCCGTTCCCGCCGCACCGCGTCCAGCGGCGTGAACGGCCGGTTGCCGTAGTGCCGCGCCAGGGCGACGAGATGTCCGGCGGCGCCGTCCGCCTCGTCCGGCGGGCAGAGGCGGCGCTCCGTCAGCAGGTGCCGTACGGCGGGCCGCCGCCGCTTCCGGGTCGTGACCGGGGGCCGCGCAGAGCGCCACCGCCCCGGTACGCGGATCGAGTGCCGACGTCATGCGGGTCGTCCCTTCATCTGCTGCCAACGGGAGGTCACTTCATCGCTGCGGGAGACGACCAGCCGCAGCACGTCGCAGATCCTGCGGATGCTCTCGCGCGACACGGCCGTACCGGTGGGCAGGGCCAGCACGCGCCCGGCGAACCGTTCGGTGTGCGGGAGCCGGAAGGTGCGGCCGGACCGGTAGGGCTCCAGTTCATGGCAGGCGGGGGAGAAGTACGGCTTCGCCATGACGTTCTCGCTCTGCAGAATCCTGAGGACGAGGTCCCGGTCGATCCCCGCCGCGGTACTCGTCGATCTCGACGATCACGTACTGGTAGTTGCGTGACTCCGACGGGTCGTGCGGCAGCAGCCGCACGCCGGGGACCCGGTCCAGGCCCGCGGCGTAGGCGTCGAAGTTCGACCGGTTGTGGGCCACCGCCCGCTCGAACCCGTCGAGCGACGTCAGCGCCATGGCCGCGGTGGCCTCGCTCATCTTGCCGTTGGTGCCGCCCGCCGGGCTGCCGGCCCCCGGCCCCAGCCCGAAGTTGCGCAGACTGCGCAACGCCCGGCCAGGGCGTCGTCGTCGGTCACGATCGCGCCGCCCTCGAACCCGGCGACCACCTTGGTCGGATGGAAGGAGAAGACGACGCCGACGCCGAAAGAGGCGACCGGTTGCCCGCCGAGCGTGCACCCGATGGCGTGCGCCGCGTCGAAGAACAGCGGAAGCCCGTGGTCGGATGCGACCTTCTCCAGCTCCGGGGCCCGGCAGGTCCGGCCCCACAGGTGCACGCCGAGGATCGCCGAGGTGAGCGGGCCGACCGCCTCGGCCACGAGGGCGGGGTCCAGTTGACCGCTCAGCGGGTCGACGTCCACGAACACCGGGTCGAGCCCGACCCAGCGCGCGGCGTGCGCGGTCGCGGCGAACGTCAGCGAGGGCATGATCACCTCGCCGGTCAGCTCCAGGGCGTGGCAGAGCATCTGGAGCGCGACCGTCGCGTTGCAGGTGGCGACGGAGTTGCGCACACCGGCGAGTTCGGCGGTCCTGGCCTCGAACTCCACGGCCAGCGGACCGCTGTTGGACAGCCACTGGTTGTCCAGCGCCCAGTTGAGCCGGTCGAACAGACGGTCACGGTCGACCGCGTTGGGGGAGCCGACGTACAAGGGCCGCAGAAAGGCGTGCACGCCGCCGAATATCGCGAGATCGCCGGTGGTCAGTTTCACAACGCTCCCCTGTATATTCGCCTCTCCATTCCACGCGGCCGCGGTCGCACTGATCGGGGAATGGGAAGGGCGGCAGAGCCCACGGGACGGCAACTCCCGTACCGGAGCGTCATGTTGGCAGAAATGCCGATGGATTTCGACGGCAGTTTCGCGTACAGGCCGGGTACAGCCGGAACACACCCGAGTCGGGCACCATTCGAATTCCATGACCCTCGCGTTCCACGCTCGCGTTCCATGACTCTCGCGATATCAGGACACAGACCCAAGGGAGTGCCCGCATGACGAACCCGTTCGAGAACCCTGACGGCCGGTATGTTGTGCTGGTCAACCACGAGGGCCAGCACTCGCTCTGGCCGGTCTTCGCCGAGGTGCCGGACGGCTGGACGGTCGTCCACGCGGAGGACAGCCGCCAGGCCTGCCTCGACTACATCGAGGAGCACTGGACCGACATGCGGCCCAAGAGCCTCATCGAGCAGATGGGCGGCCGATGACAGGGGCGGGGGACGGGCCGCTCCAGGCCCCGCCGAGCCGCACCGTCACCGGCTGGAGCGGCGACGCCGACTACTTCAGCTTCCCCGAACACCGCGACTTCCGCCCCCGGCTGGTCGTCGACGTCCTGCGCGGCCGCCGCGCGGGCGTCATCTTCCGCGGCATGGTCGCGCGCGACCTCTACGCCGAACTCGCCGACCCGGTTCTGGGACAGCCCGGACCGGGAGCGGCGCAGCACCGAGGCGCCCAGCCACCACCTCGGCGCGTACCACTACCACAAGACCACCGAGCACTACCTGGACGAGTCCGAACGCGCGCCGCCGCCCTCGACAAGGTGCTCGACCTGCCCGACGACCCGCTGACCGCCTTCTACACGGGGCTGGCCGACGAACTCGCCCCCGAAGGCGGTGGACGTGCGCTCGCCCGCCACCGGGGACGCGCCGCCTCCCGCGGCCTGCTGCGCTCCTGGCACGGCGACGGCCGGTACGCCCTGGACCCGCACGAGGACCGCTCCCAGTGCACCGAGCCCCGGCAGGCGGACTTCGAGATCCAGCGGGTGGTCGACGACGAGGTCTGCGCCCTCAACATCTGCCTGGAGAACGGCGACGGCGGCCGGCTGCTGGTGTGGAACATCCAGCCGGACGACGCGTCCAAGCGGCGGCTGGGCCTGCACCACACGGGCTCCCCGTACCCGCCCCGGACCCTCGAGGGCATCGAGTGCCGACGGATCGACGTCCACCCGGGAGACGTCTACATCTTCAACGGCTCCCATGTGCACGCCGTGGAGCCCAACGCCGACCCCGGCAGCCGGCGCACGTCGCTGGCGGGGATCTTCGGGTTCATCGACGACCGCACGGTGGTCTCATGGACGTGACTCCCCGGCACCGGCACGGCGGGGAGAACCTCGGGTGAAGGCCCTCGTCCTCGCGGGCGGCACGGGCACACGGCTGCGGCCGCTCACCCACTCGTCCGCCAAGCAGCTGGTCCCGATCGCCAATCGGCCGGTGCTCTTCCACGTCCTGCGCGACGTGGCGGACGCCGACATCAAAGAGGTCGGCGTCGTCGTCGGGGGGACGGCGGACGAGATCCGCGCCGCCGTCGCGGCCGACGACTCGGTGAACCTCGACATCACCTACATCCCCCAGGGGGAGCCGCTGGGCCTCGCCCACGCCGTGCTCACGGCCCGCGACTTCCTCGGCGACGACGACTTCGTGATGTACCTCGGCGACAACTACCTGCGCGGCGGCATCACGGACCTCGTGGCCGACTTCCGCCGCGCACGTCCGGCCGCACAGCTGCTGCTCGCGCGGGACGACCCGCCGGCTTCGGCGTCGCCGAACTGGATGCGGCGGGACGGGTGAGGGGCCTCGAGGAGAAGCCGGCCGTGCCCAAGGGGGACCACGTCGTCGTCGGCGTCTACGTGTTCACCCCGGCGGTCCATGAGGCGGTGCGCGCCATCGTCCCCTCCTGGCGCGGCGAACTGGAGATCACCCACGCCCTCCAGTGGCTGATCGACCAGGGCGCGGACGTTCGTTCCACGACCCACGCCGGTTACTGGAAGGACACCGGCAACGTCGCGGACCTCCTCGACGCCAACCGGGTCGCACTGGAGTCCGTGGAGCCCCTGGTGGCCGGGGACGTGGACGCGGCCACGGAACTCGTCGGCCGGGTGCGGATCGCGGCGGGCGCCGTGGTGCGCGGCTCGCGGATCGTGGGCCCGGTGGCCGTCGGCGCCGACACGGTGATCACCGGGATGCCGGGTGGGCCCGTACACGGCGATCGCCGAGCGGTGTCACGTCGAGGACAGCGAGATCGAGTCCTCGATCGTGCTTCCCGGCTCCTCGATCACCGGCGTGGGCCGCATCGAGGCGTCCCTCATCGGCCGCCACGTGGAAGTCACCCCCGCCGCTCCCGCCACGCACCGCCTCGTCCTCGGCGACCACTGCAAGGTGCAGCTCTCCCCGTGAGCGTCAGGCCGGTCACGGGCGGGGCGGCCGGGGGGCCCCTGCAAGGTCACCGGGTACGGACGTCCGCCTGACGTGCGGCCTGCCGCGAACGGCGGGGCGGCGTCAGCGCCCCCGTACCCCCTCGGCGTGCACCTTACCCAGGACGCGGACCGCCGCCCCCAGGCCGTCCTCTGCGCGAGCAGCGTGCCGAAGCGGGCGGCGGCGGCCGCGATCCCCGGGTCCGTCACCGCGTGCCGGATGTCGGCGGCGAGCCCCTCGGGCGTCAGTTCGCGCTGCATGACAGGGGGCGGTGCGACGCCCAGGCGGTGCAGGTGCTCGCCCCACATCCGCTGGTTCGTCTCGAACGCGCAGATGACCTGGGGGATTCCGGCGCGCAGCGCGTCGTTGTACGAGCCTGGCCCGCCGGCGTGGACCACCGCGCGCACCCGGGGCAGCAGCCACGCGTACGGCACGTCCTTGACGGTGAGGATGTCCTCGCCGTAGTCGGTGACCTGGATGCCGCCCCAGCCCTCGACGACCACAGCCCGCTGCCCGGACGCGCGGACGCCTTCGAGGACGACCCTGGCCGTCGCCTGCGGGTCGGGGCTCAGGGTGCTGCCGAAGCCCACGAACACCGGCTTCTCACCGGCCTCCAAGAAACGCACGAGGTCGTCCGGCGGCCGCCAGCCAGGAGCCGGCGGCAGATGCCAGAAACCCGCGGTGTGCACGGTGTCGGGCCAGTCGTCCGCGGGCGGGATCACGTGCGGACTGAAGATGTGCAGCACCGGGGTGGGGCTGCCGTCGGCCCGGTGGCGGAAGTCCAGGAACCCTTCGCGGGGCGGCAGCCCGAGCGTCTGCGACCGCCACTGCTCGATCGTCGTGATCAGCTGGGGCGGGATGTAGCTGTACGGGTCCGCCCCGCTTTCGTCGACTTGGTCGCTGAAGACGTCCGACAGCCGGCCGAAGGCCGGATACCGGCGCGAGACAACGAAGTTGGGGTAGAGCACCGCGAACACGTTCGGGACGCCCAGCTTCTCCGCGATCTGGGCTATCTGTTCGCGTGACGCCTGCGAGTGGACGATGATGTCGGCGCCGTCGGCCGCCGCCTCCCACATGTCCTTCAGGATGATCGGATAGCGGTCCATCGCCTCCTGCTTGAGGGCGGCCCTTCGGCGCTCCGTCTCCGGCGTGCGGCGGTCGCTCGTCCAGCGCAGCCTGCGGACCTCGGGCCTGCGCCACAGCGTGATGGACCAGTCGTCCAGACCGGCGAAGTCCACGTCGTACGCGGCGGCGAAAGGAGCGAAGAGCCTCGGCGCCACCAGGGTCGCGGAGTGCCCCGCCTGATTCAGGGCGTGGGCCAGGGCCAGATACGGCTGTACGTCCCCACGGCTCCCGTGGCAGTACACCAGAGCCTTCATTCGGCCTCCTCCATTGGTGGACGACGTGGATCACGGTCATGCTCATCGACCGCCACGACCCCGACAAGAGGCAGCTTTCCGCGTGCAGACGGCGTCCAGCCGGCCACGGCCCGGCGCCCCTAATGTCGCCGGCGTGAAGGTGCTCATCTACTCCCATGGCACGCGTGGCGACCTGCAGCCCTACCTGGCCGTCGCCCACGCCCTCAACCGCGCCGGGCACACCGCCACCCTCGTCGGCCCGAGCGTCTTCGCGCCCTTCGCGGAGTCGTACGGTGTGGCATTCGCCCCGGTGACCGACGAGGGCGTGAAACTGCTCCAGCGGCCGGACGTCCGCAGACTGCTGCTGACGACGGACCCGGAATCCGAGGAATACCGAAAGGCCCGCGAGGCGATATTCCGCGAATTCATGCCCAGGACGTATCCGATCCTGCTCGGGCAGTTCTGGGACGCGGCACGCGGCGGGGCCGATCTGCTCGTCCACTCGCACCATTCACGTCAGGTCATGCACCAGATGGCCGAGAAACTGGGCATCCCGAACGTGCTCGCCACGCTCCACCCCAACCTCGTCCCGTCCCGCCGCTATCCCCCGCAGCTCGGCTCGCTGGAGGCCAGGCCGGACAACCTGGAGCAGCACGCCCGGGCGCACAGCGAACCCCTCAATCCGCTGCTGGCCGAGATGATCTCCACTTGGCGTACGGAGACGCTGGGCCTGCCGCCCCGCGAGGACTACCTGGACTTCCGGCACCGCCCCGACGGCCGGCCCACCCCGGTCCTGCACGGCTTCAGCCCGCACGTCCTCGAACCGGCCCCGGAGTGGCCCGACTGGGTCCACACCACCGGCTTCTGGACCCTGCCCGCCAACCGGCCGCCCTCGGCGGAACTGCTGCGCTTCCTGGAGGTCGGCGAGCCGCCGGTCTTCTTCGGCTTCGGCAGCCTCGCCCACGGCGACCCGGACGAGGCCGGACAACTGGTGCTGGAGGTGGTGCGCCGCCTGGGCGTGCGCGCGGTGGTCGTCACCGGCTGGGGAGGCATCGGCATCACCGACCCGCCCACGAACGTCCTGGTCGAGAGCGACGTGCCGTACGACTGGCTGTTCCCCCGCGTCCGCGCCGCCGTGCACGCCGGCGGCCCCGGCACTCTGAACGCGGCCCTGGAGGCAGGCATCCCGCAAGTCGCCTGCCCCTTCCACAAGGAACAGCTGATGTGGGGCGACCACCTGCGGGACCTCGGTGTCGCCCCGGCGCCCCTGCCGTACAACGACCTCACCGTGGAAGGGCTCGTGGCGGCGGTGCGGCACACGCTCACCGACCCGGAGATCGCCGCCAACACCCGCCGCCTGGCGGAGAGTCTGCGGGGGGAGAGCGGGGCGGAGAACGCGGTCAAGGCACTGGAACACATCCACCGGGAAGCCTGAGGCCGGCGTGGGAGACGCGGGCGCGACCGTGCTGTGGGGGCTCACGGCCGGCGACGCGCGCGCCGCGCCACCGCGCCCTGCTCCACGGCGCGGCCCGGCTGACCGGGAAGCCGGCCGACGCGTTCCGCCTGACGCACGAACCGGGCGGCCGTCCCCGGCTGACCGGCCCCACCGCCCCGCCGCACGTGAGCATCAGTCACGGCCGCGGCATCTGGGCCGTGGCCCTCGCCGCGGCGGGGCCGGTCGGCGTGGACGTGGAGACCGTCGAGGCCGTACGCCCCGCCCCGGCCCTGCGCCTGGCCGAACGCCGGCTGGACACCGCCGAGGCAAAGTGGCTGAGGGGCGTTCCCCCGGCCGCGAGAGCCACGGCGTTCCTGTGGCTGTGGACGCAGAAGGAGGCGGTCGGCATCGCGCGCGGCCGGGGGCTCCGCGACGGCGGCCTCCGCCGCCCGGTGCCGGTCCCCGAGCACTGGCCGCCGCCCGCACGTGGCGCCTTGCCCGCCCTCACCCTCCTGGCCGCCGACCCGGACCTCTTCTGCGCAGCCCTGCTTGCCGCCGCCCCCCACGCCCACGTCCTGGCTCTGGCCCTGGCCTCGGCGGCCCCCACGGCAGTCGAGTTGCGCGCCATCCCCTCGACCGGTGCCGCTACGCGGGTTCCCCCACCGTGTGCCGGTACAGCTCCGGCACCGCCACTTTGACCGGCTCCTGGGTGGTACGGGCGATGACGACGACCGCGGGTTCCGTCGGGTGCGGGTTCTCCTCGCGGTGCGGGACGAACGGGGGGACGAGGAAGAAGTCCCCCGGGTTCCCGGCGAGACGGACCTCCCGGGTGCCGTCGTGGTAGACGAACACGGGGTGGCCGCTGACCACGTAGATGCCCGCCTCGGAGTCACCGTGATGGTGGTTGTCCGTCCCGCTCATCGGCGGGTTCACCACCCTGCCCATCCAGAGCTTCCTGGAGCCGACGGTGCCGCCGCTGATAGCCGCGAAGCCGTCCAGTTCGGTCGACCGCACCAGGTGGACACGGTTGCCGAGCGACGCCTCGCCGTCGGCGTGGGCCGCGGACCGAGCAGTGTCGTGACGGGTCATCGGGTGGCCTCCTGCGTGCTTCCGTGGGGCTTCTGACACGACGTACGGTGCCGCGCGTGATACGCGTACGGCAAGCGAAGTTGCGGAAATCGCAAAGGCCTGCCAGTGCTCGCCTCGGATGAAGCCTTCGTCCCCGCCGCGGCTGACGGTGACGGCAATGCCATCGCACTCCGACGAGGCGAGCCCGCACCACACGCGGAGTCGCCCCGCCGGACGTGGGGGAGCGGTATCAGGAGGAGCCGTACTCAGGCGGAGCCGTGCTCAGGAAGAGCCGTGCTCAGGAAGAGCCGTGCTCAGGAAGAGCCGTGCTCAGGAGGAGTCGACGGCGAGCGAGGACCGCACCTCCCTGGCCGCGGTGACCAGATTCCCCAGGGCGGCGCGGACCTCGGGCCAGGTCCGGGTCTTCAGACCGCAATCCGGGTTGACCCAGAGCCGCTCGGCGGGAATCGCCTCAAGTCCCTCGCGGAGCAGGGTGGCCACCTCTCCGGGGCCGGGGACACGTGGTGAGTGGATGTCGTAGACCCCGGGGCCGGCCGCGCGCGGGTAGCCGTGTGCGGCCAGTTCGCGTGCGACCTGCATGTGGGAGTGGGCCGCCTCCAGACTGATGACGTCGGCGTCCAGGTCGTCGATGGCCTGGACGATGTCGCCGAACTCGGCGTAGCACATGTGGGTGTGGATCTGGGTGTCCGGGCGGACGCCGCTCGTGGCGAGGCGGAACGCCTCCGTGGCCCAGGCCAGGTACGCGCCGCGCCCGGCGGCCCGCAGCGGGAGGGTCTCGCGCAGCGCGGGTTCGTCGACCTGGATGACCGGCGTACCGGCCGCCTCCAGGTCGCCGACCTCGTCGCGCAGGGCGAGGGCGACCTGGCGGGCTGTGTCGGCGAGCGGCTGGTCGTCGCGGACGAAGGACCAGGCGAGCATGGTGACCGGACCGGTGAGCATGCCCTTGACCGGACGAGGGGTGAGCGACTGGGCGTACGCGGTCCAGCGCACCGTCATGGGACCGGGGCGGGAGACGTCACCGGCCAGGATCGGCGGGCGGACGTACCGGGTGCCGTAGGACCGGACCCAGCCGTGCCGGGTGGCGAGGTAGCCGGTCAGCTGCTCGGCGAAGTACTGGACCATGTCGTTGCGTTCGGGCTCGCCGTGCACGAGGACGTCGATGCCGGCCTCCTCCTGGAAGGACACGACCTCACGGATCTCGGCCTCGACGCGCTTCTCGTACGCCGCGGTGTCGATGCGGCCCGCCCGCAGGTCGGCCCGCGCGGTGCGCAGCGCGGTCGTCTGGGGGAAGGAGCCGATGGTGGTCGTGGGCAGCAACGGCAGCCCCAGATGGGCACGTTGGGCGGTCGCCCGTCGCGGGTACGGCTGCGAGCGCCGGCCGTCGGTGTCGGCGACGGCCGCGGCGCGGGCGCGTACGGCCGGGTCGCGGGTGAGGGCCGAACCGGCCCGGGACGCCAGGTCGGCGCGGTTCGCGGCGAGTTCGGCCGCGATGGTGTCGGTGCCCTGGGCCAGGCCGCGGGCCAGGGTGACGATCTCGCCGGTCTTCTGGCGGGCGAACGCCAGCCAGCGGGCGACCTGCGGATCGAGGTCGCGCTCGGCCGCCGCGTCCAGCGGGACGTGCGCCAGGGAGCAGGAGGCGGCCACGTCCACCCGGTCGGCCAGGCCGAGCAGCGTGCCGAGGGTGGCCAGCGACTTCTCCAGGTCGTCGATCCACACGTTGCGGCCGTCCACCACGCCCGCCACCAGCCGCTTGCCGGGCAGCCCGCCGACGGCGGCGAGGTCGTCGAGGTTCGCCGCGGCGGGCCCGGTGAAGTCGAGCGCCAGTCCCTCCACGGGCGCCTTGGCCAGGACGGGCAGGGCTTCGCCGAGCCGGTCGAAGTAGGAGGCGACCAGGATCTTGGGGCGGTCGGCGAGCGCACCCAGCGCACGGTAGGAGCGGGCCGCGGCGTTCAGTTCGGCGGGGGACCGGTCCTGGACGAGGGCGGGCTCGTCCAACTGCACCCACTCGGCGCCGGCCGCCCGCAGATCGGCGAGCACCTCCGCGTACACCGGCAGCAGCCGGTCGAGCAGGGTCAACGGCTGGAAGTCCGCCGCCACACCGGGGGCCGGCTTGGCCAGGAGCAGGTAGGTGACCGGGCCGACCAGCACCGGGCGCGCCGTGTGGCCGAGGGCGAGCGCCTCCTTCAACTCGGCGACCTGCTGGGCGGAGTCGGCGCGGAAGACGGTGCCGGGGCCGAGTTCGGGGACCAGGTAGTGGTAGTTGGTGTCGAACCACTTGGTCATCTCCAGCGGCGCCACGTCCTGCGTACCGCGGGCCATGGCGAAGTATCCGTCAAGGGAGCAGCCCCCGCTCGGGTTCGTGCCGGCTTCGACGGCGGCGCGGTGGCGGTCGGGGATCGCGCCGACCATGACGCTGGTGTCCAGGACGTGGTCGTAGTACGAGAAGTCGCCGGTCGGCACCTCATGGACGCCCGCGTCGGCGAGCTGACGCCAGGTGGCCCGGCGCAGGTCCGCGGCGACGGCGCGCAGCTCATCGGCGCTCACCCGGCCCTGCCAGTAGCCCTCGATGGCCTTCTTCAGCTCCCGGCGCGGGCCTTGCCGGGGGTAGCCGTACACGGTGGCCCTGGCTGTGGCGGCCGTCAGTGCGGTGGTCACGGAACTCTCCTTCGCGAGTGTCTCTCCGAAAGACCCCGGCGAAGGATCGAAGGCGCGAAGGGATGGCCGACCGGGTGGACCACACCGCTGACTTTGCGCGTGTGCCACCTGATCCGTACCGCCGACCCGCCCACGAGGTCACCGAGGTCTCCGCGCGCGTCGACGCGCGGGCAGTGGCAGGTCTTCGGACTCGCGGACCCGTCCACCGGCCTCTCCCGGCGGACACCTACTGGCCGTCGCTTCCCAGACCCGGCCGGGCCCAGTGCGTATGACGGCTGTCGTTCCCGCTCACCGCTGCGGGGCAGTCCCGGATTCCCGCCGGGTTCCCTCTTGCGACGCGCCTGTCTGGCGGACAGGGCGAACCAGCTGCACCCATAACCCTAGGCGTCACCCCCCGCGCGGGCAGCGCTGTTCCGGTTTCCGTACGGTGAGATGAACCACGCGGTACGCGGCTCCGCCGACGGCGGAGCGCTCCGGGTCAGGAACGCGTGGCGGACGTCCAGACCGTTCCGCGGGCCTCGTACTCCAGCATGGCCTCCAGCCCCAGGGCCGCGTCGACGCCACCCTTGGCAGCGGCAGCGCGGTCGTCTCCAGCAACTCCCGCGCACGTTGCACTCGTTGGGCGAGCAGCCACCGCAACGGCGTGGTGCCCGTCTGGGCGCGGAAGTGGCGCGCCAGGCTGCGCCGGCTCATCATGGCGTGGGCGGCGATGTCGGCGAGGCCCAGAGGCTTGCTCAGTTCGTCCCGCATCCATTGGAGCGTGGGGCCCAGATCCGAGGAGTCGCACTCGGGGGTGCGGTACTCGATGAACTGCGCCTGGCCACCGGCCCGTTGCGGTGGCATGACCAGCATCCGCGCGGCGTGGGCCGCGACGGCGGCGCCGTGGTCGGCCCGACCATGTGCAGACACAGGTCGAGGCCCGCGGCGATGCCGGCCGAGGTGAGCACCTGCCCGTCGTCGACGTAGAGCACCGCCGGGTCCACGTGTGTATCCGGATACCGTTCGGCCAGCGCGTCGGCGAACCGCCAGTGTGTCGTCGCGCGCCGCCCCGCGAGGAGCCCGGCGTGCGCGAGGATGAACGCGCCGGTGCAGATGGACGCGATCCGGGCTTTACGGGCCGCGGCACCCCGCAGCACCTGGACCGCCCGCTGATCGGGCACCCGGTCGGCGGGGAGCCCGGGCACGACGACGGTGTCCGCCCCGAGCGCGTCGTCCAAGGTGTACGAGGAGGAGAGCCGGAAGGGCTCCGACGGGCCGGCCGTGGCGGTCACGGACCGGTCGGCGCAGACGCGCACCTCGTAGGCCGGTGAGCCGTCGGGCAGGGTCGCGAGGGCGAACACCTGGCAGGGTATGGAGAGGTCGAAGGCCGACACCCCGTCGAGCGCGAGGACCGCGACTACATGCATCCAACGGAGCCTAGTAGGGGGCCTGGCGGGGTCCGCGCGAGCCCTACGCGGTCGGCGCGGGATCTGCGCCGGCGTTACGTGCTCGGCGCGGGATGTGCGTCGGCGATACGCGCTCGGCGCGGGATCTGCGCAAGCCTTACGCGGTCGGCCTGTCACGGTACGGCGCCAGGAACCCGGTCAGCGCCGCCAGCATCGCCTCCGGGGCTTCCTCGGCGGGGTAGTGGCCGCACTCTGGGAGGACAACGCTCTCCACGTGGTCGGCGGCGAGCCGCATCGTCGCGCCGACCGCCGCGCCCAAGTTCTCCGCACCCCCGATCGCCAGGACCGGAAGTGACAGCGGTCGGGTCCTGCGCCGCTGGTTCTGCTCGACGGTCGTATCGAGGGCGCGGTAGAACTCGAAGCTGCACCGCAGGGCTTCCGGGTCGGCGGCGAGGACGTCGACGTAGTACTGGACGGCGTGGTCGGGCAGTGCCTTCGCGGACTTCGTGGCGAACTGGTGGCCGAAGTAGAGATGTTCCCGCCCGCGGACCAGCTGCTCGTTGACGTCGCCGAGGCGGTTGAAGGCGAAGTGCCAGAGGCGGTCGTTGGCCTCCTGGCTGCCGAAAAGAGGCGGTGTCGGGGAAAGGCCCGGGATGGCGGCCTCGGCGACGGCCAAGCGTTCGATCCGGTCAGGGTGATCCGCGGCCAGGGCGTAGCCGGTCCACATCCCGACGTCGTGACCGACCGCGGCGAAGCGCTGATGTCCGAGCGCGTCCATCAGCGCCACCATGTCGCGTGCGAGCGTGCCGGTGTCGTACCTGGACAGGGGCTTGTCGGACAGTCCGACACCGCGCGCGTCGACCGCGACGACCTGGAAGTCCCGGGCGAGGGCGGGCATCAGGAGCCGCCAGGCGTACCAGGTCTGAGGCCAGCCGGCGAGCAGCAGCAACGGGGGGCCTTCGCCACCGGTCACGACGTGCAGGCGCAGTTCGCCGATATCGACGTACCGACTGGTGAAGGTGTCGGTGAACCGGCCGGGAGGTGGGGCGCCTCGAAGACGGAACCGAGCCCTTCGGGAGTGGACAGGTGGGCTGACGACAGACGCACGGTCATCCTTTGCGCAGTGGTTGACGGGTTTTCAGGAACGGGCCACGTCGCCACGCTAGCCATCTTGGACCGATCGGTCAAAGATAGTGTGACCGATCGATCCAAGATGTGGGTAAGGTCAGGGCCGAGCCGTGAAACGGGAGGTGTACGCCATGTCCGGCCGGAAGCAGTTCGACGTCGGCGCGGCCCTGGACCAGGCCATGCACGTGTTCTGGCAGCGCGGATACGCGGACGCCTCACTCGACGCCCTCGGCTCCGCCACCGGCCTCGGCCGCGGCTCCCTCTACGGCACCTTCGGCACCAAGGACGCCCTCTTCCGCCAGTGCCTCGACCGCTACGCGTCGGTCTACGGCGCGCGGTACGAACAGGCACTGACCGCCCACTCCGGTGATCCGGTACGTGCGGTCGAGGCATTCTTCGACGTCACCCTGAGCCGCATCGCCGACCCCTCCGTCCCCATGGGATGCCTCATCGCACAGTCCGCCGCGCAGTCCCCGACCCTGAAGGAGGAGAACAACGCTCGGGTACGCGGCCTGCTCGACCTCCAGCGCCAACGAGTGCGTACGGCGCTGGCGCACCCCTCGGCCGACGTCCGAACGCTCGACGAACTCGCCACGTTCGTCGTCGCCGTGAACCAGTCGCTGGCCGTACTGAGCCGCGCCGGCGCCTCGGACACCGAGCTGCACTCCGTGGCCCGCCTCGCCTGCACGACGGTGGCGGACACACTCGGTCGGGCAGCCGCACCGGAGGACGTCGCCCAAGGCTGACGGGCCTGAGGGCGGTGCGCAGGCGGGGGCGATGTCAGCGGCTCGTCAACGGTCTCCCCTACGCTCCGCGTCGGTCCGGGTCGTTCCGATCCGGGGCGAACCGACGAAGGGACGCACTGCTGCGCAGGCACACGCACCAGCAGCACAGGAAGTCACCACCCGGCGGGCCCTCATGGTCGCCTGGGTCGTCGGCGGCCTCCTCGCGGCCTTCACCGCGTTCCCGGCCGTCCCGGCGGCCGCCACGGACCGCTCCGCCCTCGCCGCCGACAGCCACGCCGACATCAACATCGTCGCGCTGCACAGCGGCATGTGTCTGGAAGTCGGCTCCACGGCGAGCGGCGAACCGGTGCGCCAGCGCAACTGCGCGGGAAAGCGCGGGGCTCTGTGGACGCTGCGGCAGTCGCCCACGGGATCGGACCTGGTGCGCATCGTCAACCCCTCCAGCGGACTGTGCATGGCCGTGGCGGACTCCAGCTCCGCTGACGGCGCGGCGGTCCGGCAGGGGAGCTGCGGTGCGGAAACCGGCGTCGACTTCCGGATGGTGGACAGCGGGGAGGGCGCCTGGCTCCAGCCGATGACGGCGAGCCCGCGCAAGTGCGTGGGGATCACCGACTCGTCGACGGCCGACCGGGCGGAGCTGCGGCAGTGGAGCTGCACGGGCACGGCGGGCATCCGGTTCCAGCAGCGCAGGCCGCCGCACGAGTGGCGTACCACGATCGTGAACTCCACCAGCGGCAAGTGTCTGGGGATGCGCAACGCGAGCCATGTGGAACTGGAATGGGCCGTGCAGCGGACCTGCTCGGGCAGCGCCGACGAGACCTGGCGCATCGTCGCGCTGGGCGGCGGAAGCGTGGCGATCGTCAACGTGAACAGCGACAAGTGCCTGATGGCCACCCGGGACACGAACGGCGCTCCTGGCAGCCAGGCCAAACAGGCCACGTGTGACGGCTACTCGTACCAGAGGTGGTCCCTGGAGGAACAGAGCCCGGGGGTGTACGCGCTCAGCAACCACTTCCTGCGGCAGTACCTCGGGGTCCGCCCGCCGGTCATCGCCGACGCGGCACTCGCGGAGTTCTGGGAGCGAAGCCCCGACCGCGGTCAGGAATGGCGTATCGACGCGGGCGAACCACGCTAGACGACACCCGTCCCTCCCCGTCACTCCTCGCGCCCACCGGACCCCTTGCCGTCGTCCCGCCCGCGCCCGCCCCGCGGATGCCACAGCCGCAGCCACACGTCACGCGCGTGTCGTCCCGCCTCCGCACGGCTGCGCGCCACCATCTCGCGGGCCTCGTCCTGCGTCTCCACCATGGGCCCGGAGCCGCGCAGCGGCCGGCCGGCCGTCTCGTGCAGGAAGAACGCCGACACCAGGCCGATCGCGCCGGCCACCATCAAGTAGAAGGCGGGCACCAGGGTGTTGCCGGTGGCGTCGACCAGGTAGGAGGCGAGCAGCGGGGTGGTGCCGCCGAAGAGGGAGACGGAGATGTTGTACGAGATCGACAGGGCGCCGTACCGCAGCCGGGTGGGGAACAGGGCGGGCAGTGTCGCCGCGGCCGTGCCCGCGAAGCAGACCAGGAGCAGACCGAGGATCACGCACCCGAAGGCGGGCAGGAGGATGCCGCCCTCCCGGATGAGCAGGAACGCGGGGACGGCGAGCGCGATCATGGCGATGCTGCCGGCCATGAACATCGGGCGCCTGCCCCACCGGTCCGAACTGCGGCCCACCGTGGTGATGGCGAGCGCCACCAGCAGCATGGTGCCGAGCACCAGCAACTGCGCCGTGGTGTGTCCCTCTCCCAGCGTCACCGTCATGAAGGTGGGGAGATACGACGTCACCATGTAGTTCGTGACGTTGTAGAGCAGCACCAGACCCATGCAGATCAGCACCGCCTGCCAGTGGCGCGTGAAGATCTCCTTGAGGCGGCCCTGGCCGGACTGGCGGGCCTGCTCGACCGGGTCGCTCTCGCCCCGCTGGTGGACGACTTCCCGCTCGGCCGCGGCGGATGCCGCCTCCTGCTGGAACGCGGGCGTCTCCTCCAGCTTCACGCGCATGTACAGGCCGATGAGCCCGAGCGGCCCCGCGACGAAGAAGGGGATGCGCCAGCCCCAGCTCTCCATGCCGTCCGTCCCGAGCGTCAGGGTGAGGACGGTAACCAGGCCGGAGCCCAGTGAGTAGCCGATGAAGGTGCCGAAGTCGAGCCAGCTGCCGAGGAATCCGCGCCGCTGGTCGGGCGCGTACTCGGCGATGTAGGTGGTGGCACCGGCGTACTCGCCGCCCGTCGAGAACCCCTGGACCAGCCGGCAGACGAGGAGGAGCAGCGGGGCGGCGAATCCGATCGACGCGTACGAGGGCAGCAGCCCAACCGCGAAGGTGCTCACGGCCATCATGATCATGGTCGCCGCGAGCACCCGCTGCCGGCCGATGCGGTCGCCGAGCGCCCGAACACCAGGCCGCCCAGAGGCCGGACGAGGAACGCCGCGGCGAAGGTGGCGAAGGTGGCGACGACCTGGGCACCGGGCGAGCTGGAGGGGAAGAAGACCTTGCCGATCGTGCCCGCCAGATAGGCGTAGACGCCGAAGTCGAACCACTCCATGGTGTTGCCGAGCGCGGCGGCTGTCACCGCGCGTCGCACCTTGGGCCGGTCCGAGACCAGCACGTCCTCGGCGCTGAGCGCCTTCTTCCGGCGGCGCAGCAGCGTACGCGCCATGCGGTCCGTCGCCGAACGTGACGAGCGCGTGGCATCCGCCTCCGGCCCACGAGGCTGGCGGGCCTTTCCCCGCGGAAGGCCTTTCCCCATGGAGCACTACTCCTCTGGTCGGCCGAGAAAAAGCTGTATCACCGCAAATTAGGCCGAACCGGAAGAGGCGGCAAATCATCCGCCGGGCGATGCGCTACAGTTGATCATGCACTGGTCACCGCGGCTCGCGGAGACCGGCCGCGCGTCGGTGGTCCAAGGAAAGACGTCCCGCTTCCTGCGGGGAAATGCAGGTGCAAGGCCTGCCCGGCGCTCGAACAGGGGCCCGTCCGCGTTCACCGCGGACGGGCCCCTCACGTTCGTGTCCTCTGCTGTGGGCGAGCGGTCAGACCGCACCGCGCCAGGCGCCGGTCTCGCCGCCGCGCTGCTCGATGAACTTCTTGAACCGCTTCAGGTCACCGGTGACCTGCCGCTTGACGAAGCCGAGCTTGTCGCCGACCGTCTCGGCCAGGCCCTCGGGGTCGTAGTCCATCTGGAGCATGACCTTCGTCCGGGCATCGTCCAGGCGGTGGAAGGTGACGACACCGGCCTGCTTGGCCTCCCCGTCGACCGTGGTCCACGCCACGCGCTCGTCCGGGATCTGCTCGGTGATCGTGGCGTCGAACTCCCGCTCCACACCGCCGACCTTCGTCACCCAGTGGGTGAGCTTGTCGGTGCGCTGCTCGATCCGCTCTACGCCTTCCATGAACTCGGGGAACGTCTCGAACTGGGTCCACTGGTTGTACGCCGTACGAACCGGCACGTCGACCTCGATGGATTCCTCGACTTGCGACACGGATGACACCTTTCCTCGTGGAACTCGCCCCGGCCGTTGTTCGCCGGGGTCGCGCAGTGCGTCGTTTCCTCTTTCCGCGAGTGCCCAGGACCTGCGCTTTCACTCCCGTCCCTCACCCACGTACCCCCCATGTATCACTCGTTCAGCCCTCTTGCGCCTGCCGGCCGCTGGGGAGTGTGGGGTCGAACGGGACGCACACAGCGAGGAAACAGCATGAGCGACAGCGGTTGGGGCGTGGGGCGGGAGCGGGTCCTCACGGTGGGTGTCGTCGTCGCCCGCACGGGACGGCTGACCAGTCTGGGTGACCCCCTGGACTTCGTCATGACGTTGCTGGCACCCGAACTGGCCGCGGCAGGCCCTCGCGGCTTCCGGGTCCGGCTGGCGGGACGGGACAGCCGTTCGTCCGCCGACGGCGCGCGGCAGGCGGTGAAAGAACTCGTCCAGGACGAGAACGCCGCGATCATCGTGACCCTGGCCGGGACACAGGTCCTGCCGGCCGTCGCGGACGCCTGTGAGTCCGTCGGGGTGCCCTGCCTGTCGAGCACCTTCCCCTGGCAGGTCTACTACTACGGGCGAGGAGCGGACGCGGCGCGCCCCTTCGACTGGACGTACCACTTCTGCTGGGGACTGGACGACATTGCCGAGACCTTCGCCGACCTGTGGGAACAGGCCTGCGGCGCGGGGCGGCAGACCGTGGGCTGCCTGTGGAACGACGGGCCCCAGGGGGACTGGTCGCGCCACCCCGAGCACGGTTTCGCACCGGCCGCCCGTGACCGCGGACACCGACTGGTGGAGCCCGTGCCCTACCGCGAGCCGGCCGTGGACCTCGGACGGCACATCCAGGAGTTCCGGGACGCCGGAGCCGCCGTCGTCACCAGCGCGGCCACCGGCCAGGACCTGGCCCTCTTCCGCGCCCAGGCCGCCGAGACCGGCTGGCAGCCCCGTCTGATCACCTGCTCACGCTGGCTGGCCTACCCGCCGTCCTCCACGATCAGCGGCCGTCAGTCCGCCCAGGCCGACGTCGCCACCCTCGTGTACTGGACCCCGGGCCACCCCTACCGCTCCTCCCTCGACGGCACGACCCCGGCCCAACTGGCCGAGACGTACGAGCAGCTGACGGGACGGCAGTGGCTCCAGCCGCTCGGCCTGGCCTACGCCCTGTTCGAGGTCGCCGCACACGCCCTGACGACCGCCGACGACCCCACCGACCGCCGCTCCGTGGCCGCCGCCCTGGGCAGCAGCCGCCTGGACACCATCGCAGGACTCCTCGACTGGACCGGCGGGCCCGTGCCCAACATCGCCACCGTGCCGCTGGCCGGCGGACAGTGGCAGCCCGGCACTCGGCACGACTACGAACTCGCCGTCGTCACACCGGGCAGAGCGCAGGGGCTCCGCGTCACCGGCGACCTCCGGACAGCCTGAGCCGAGGACGGCACACGGAGCGGGTGCCCGAAGCCGCGCACGGAGCAGCGGGCGCGCACGTCACAGGTCGTCGACAACGGAACCGAACAGACGAATTCCCTCCTCTTGCAGGGCGGCCCGACGGCCACGTCCGCTCCCGCGCCCGTACAAGGAGACATCCGCTGTGACCGAGACACCCACTTCCGCGCCCCGACGTCCGCGCCACCGGGTCACGGGACTCACCGTGGCCGGCATGGTGCTCGCCCTCGCCGCTCCGGCCGCCCCGGCGACGGCCCTCGCCGGCCACACCCGGGCCGCCGCGGCCGATCCCGTCTCCGTCATGAAGTACACCGCCGCCGAACGCCGCGACGCCCTCGCCTACTGGACACCCGCCCGCATGAAGGCCGTCGGCAAGTCCGTGGACCTCGGCCCGACCGGACCGAAGGCCAAGCCGTGGCGCGGCACCCCCCTCAAGACGATCGGGCGGCTCTTCTTCGTCAACGCGAACGGCGCCGACACCTGGTGTACGGCCACCGCCGTGAAGAGCGCCAACCGCTCCGCCGTCATGACCGCGGCCCACTGCGTGCGGCGGGGTTCGTCCCCCTACAACACCAACAGCTCGATGGTGTTCGTCCCCGGCTACAACAAGGGCCGCAAGCCGCACGGCGTGTTCGCCGTCCGCCAGGCCCTGACCCCGCGCACCTGGCAGACGGACTCCACCGACGACATGTCCGCCCTGGTCGTCGACGCCGACAAGAACGGGCGCAAGCTCACCGACGTCGTGGGCGGTCAGGCCGTCGCCTTCGACCGCCCCGTCGGTGACAAGGTCTCCGCTTTCGGCTACTCCGCGACGGGCCCGCAGCTCGGCGAGGAACTCCTGCGCTGCGTCGGCACGGCGAAGAAGACGAGTGGCTTGCAGGCCATCCCCTGCGACATGAGCGGCGGTTCCAGCGGCGGCCCATGGCTGGCCGACTTCAAGGCAGCCACCGGCAAGGGCGTGCTGATCTCGGTGAACAGCGCGCTGGACTCCCTGACGCCGACCGAGATGCGTGCGGAGGTGCTGGGCGCCACCGCGAAGAAGGTGTACGACCGGGCGCAGCGCGCCTGATGCGGGAGCGAAGCCGCCGCCACCGGCCGGGCGGCGGGCGGAACCCGCAGGTCACTCGGGCGGGTTGAGCTTGCGGAAGTACGTCCAGCTGGTCTCGTTCGGCTCACTCCACACTTCCGGCGCGTGCGCGAACTCGGGGTGGTGGTCGGCGACGTAGGCCCGGGTCCGCTCGGGGATCTCGGCGTACGAGCCGAGCTTGCGGCCCCGGCAGTGGAAGGTGAGACCGCCGGGCCGCTGACCGCGCGCCATCCACGGGAGCCAGGGGGACATCCGGGTCCACGACATGGTGGCCGGCACGCTCGGCGCTGGTCCCGCCAGGTCGGCACGGTCGGCGAAGAACTGGAAGAGCTCCAGGGCCTTGTACGTGTCACCGGCCGAGTGGACGGGGTACTGCGCCACCGGCAGCGGCGAGGGGTAGGCGAGCGGTATCTCCAGGCTGAAGCAGACCTGTCCGCCGAGTTCGGTCGTCGGGATCGGGAAGGGGCGCCATTTCTGGTTCGCCGGGTCGTTCCATATGTGCACCACGGGCAGGTCCCGCCAGGCCTCCAGGATCTCGCGGCTTATGGGGTCCAAGTAGAAGCCGGCCTCGCGGGTGAGCAGCCGGTAGGCGTCGGGACCGGCCTCGGCGTCCTGGACCAGGCGCGCGACGTTCAGCCCTTCGAAGCCGAAGAGGTGCTGGTAGGGCTCGTCGGGCGCCCAGGAGTACACGTCTCCGGACCACCAGTACGTGACCTCCTCGCCGTCGAGCGAGCGCGGGTGCGGGCGAAGGAGCGGAGCAGCTCCGCGGGGTGTCGTCATACGGAGTACTCTGCGCGATCGCCGCCCGGCCCGGCGGCCCGGATTCGGCAAGGGCCGAAAAGAGACGGCCCCGGACTCAGACGCGCACGAAGTCGCCCGGCCGAGCATGTCGAACTTGGTGACGAGTGCGGCGCGCGCGCCGGGAGTTGCACCGGGGGACGAGGTCCGCCAGGTGCCTGCCGTCGTCGGCGAACGAGAGCCGGGCGCGCCAGTCGTCGTTCGCGTACTTGACCACCCGGAACGTGAAGGGGCGCGCGGCTCCGCTGCGTGCGGTGAGCGTGGCCGTGCCGTTCTTCCGGAACTCGAAGGTGACGCGCTGCGTCCCGTCCTTGTACGTCCCGACCCAGGCCGCCTTGTGGCTTCCGCACTCGGCGGCTCGGGGAGCCTGTGCCCCGCCCCCCGCGCGGCCGGCACGGCCGCCGCGAAGGTGAACACCACTGCACAGGCACTGACGAGAGAGCGACGCATGAGGATTTCCTTCGAGCGGGGCCCACGGGGCGGGCCCGGGTGAGACGCTGACGGCAAGTCAGGGTACTACGTACCGTCAGCAGCTCGTCACGCTGCGCGAGGGGCGTCCAGGAACCGGTGGAGGGAAGCCGTCATGCTCGTGACGAAGGCGGCTCGGGTCGTGTCGTCGACATGGTCCAGGGACAGGTAGGGGTTGAGGTCCTCCAGCTCGACCAGAAGGAGATCCCCCTCCTGGGTGCGGCAGGCGTCCACGCGCTGGATGCCGTGATCGAGGGTGTTCCAGTCGATGAAACGGCGGGCGAAACCGAGATCGGCGTCCGTGGGCCGGTAGGGCTCAAGGACCCAGCGCCGCTCGGGGTCGGGGGCGTGGAGGGCGTACTGGAAGGCGTCGTCGACGTAGTAGAACGACACCTCGTAGCGGAAGTCGACGCGGGGCTGGACCAGGATGCCGCCGTAGGCGAGGCCGCCCAGTTGCTCCCGCGAGACGAAGTCGAGGCCGATGGAGTCCGCGCCCGCCTTCGGCTTGACCACGTACTGGCCGGCCTCGGGCAGCGCGCCCAGGTTCTCGTACCGGTCGATGGTGGGGATGACGGGATATCCGGCTTCCGTCAGGTCCAGCAGGTACTGCTTGCCGGCCATGTCGGCCCGCCCGGACAGCGGGTTGTAGACCAGGGTCCCGCGTGCCGCGGCCTGCTCGCGGAAGGCGTCGTACTCCTTCTGGTAGTGCAGCACGGGGCCGCTGTTGCGGACCACGACCGCGTCGAAGGCGTCCATCAGTGCGGCGGCGTCCAGCGGGTGGCACAAGGCGACGTCGAAGTCGTCCCGCAGCCGCGACGACAGGAAGATGTCCTCGTCGCAGTAGCGCCGCCCCCGGGCCTCATAGGCGAGATCGGTCACGAACAGAACGCGGGGGCGGCGGTGCACGGGTGTCTCCTGGGTCGATGATCGACAAAGCTACTCAACCCGCGCGCACCGCCCCGCGCCGGGGCCGCCTCCGCGCCGCACCCGGCGATCAGTGGCTGTGCATCGTCTGCGCCATGCGGACCAGCTCGTCGGTCTCCGGCGCGTCGATCTCGATGTCCAGGACGGTGCAGACGCGGGCCAGGAGGTAGTAGAAACCGGCCAGGACGAGCGTCTCGACGATCTGCTCCTCGGTGAAGTGGGCGGCCACGGCCGCGTGGCGGGCGTCGTCCGCGTGCGGCGAGGCCGCCGCGGCCGCGGCGAAGCCCAGGAGCGCCTGCTGGGCCGGGGTGAACACCTCGGCGTCGTACCGGCTGTGGCGCAGGGCCTCGCGCTGTGCGTCCGTGACACCCGCGGCCCGGGAGATCGGGACGTGCTGCGCCCACTCGTACTCGGCTTCGAAAGCGGTGGCGTAGGTGAGGATGAGCAGCTCGCGGTCGATCGCGTCGAGGCTGCCGTCGGCGAAGAGCGCGGCGCCCAGGCGGGCTATCTGTGTCACCGACCGGGGCGCGTGGCCGAGCATCCGGTACACGTTGATGACGCGCCCCTGGCTGAGGGAGCGCAGGGTTTCGGGCAGGGCCTCGGTGTCGAGGCACGGGATGCGGGACATGTGTGAACTCCTTGGCAGGGGCCGGCGTGTGAGGGAGCCGGCGCGGCGGGTGGGTGTGTCAGGCGGGTGTGGATGTGGGCGTGGATCTGGGTGTGGGTGTGTCAGGCTGCCCGGTCGTCGTACCAGCGCGGCTGCGACGAGCCGCGGGGGACCAGGAGCTGGCCGCGCCAGGCGGGCGGGGTGTCGCTCAGGCTGACCGGCGGCGCGACCAGGGAGAGGTCGCCGAGCGGGGTGGACCGGGTGAGGCGGCGGGGCGGCGGCAGCGGAGTCGGGGGCAGCAGCCGCTCGGCCTCCGTGCGCGTGAACGTGCCCAGCTGCCAGGCCCAGTTGGCGACACCGGCCAGCGAGACCCGGACCCGGTAGCTGCCGCCCTCGTGCGCGCGGCGCAGACGGGCACTCATGACGCCGGCGGCGGCGAGATAGGCGGCCAGGTAGTCGTTGAGCATGCGGCCGGGCGGCAGTTGAGGGCGCCCGTCCCGCCGTTCGCTCCAGTTGACGCCGGTCAGCGCCTGGGCGTGCTGGTCGAAGCCGCCGCGGTCCTGCCATGGGCCGCTGTGGCCGTAACACCGTACGGATACGTGGATGATGCCGGGGGAGATCTCCGCGCACTCCTCGGGGGTCAGTCCGAGCCGGGCCATCTTGGCGGGGCGGTGGTTGTGCACGAAGACGTCCGCGGTGCGCAGCAGTTCGTCGAAGGCGCGGCGGCGTCGCCGTCGGCGCCCAGGGCGAGCCGGGCCGAGCGCAGGCCGACGCCGGTCTCGTTCCAGCACAGGTCGTGGTCGAAGGCGTTCGGCTCGCACACGTGCAGGACGTCGGCGCCCTGCTCGGCGAGGACCCGGCCGGCCGCGGTGCCCGCGAAGAGTTGGGTGAACTGCAGGGAGCGCAGACCGGACAGCGGCTGGTCACCGGCCGGCAGCGGACGCGGCGGGGCGTCGCCCACCCGCTCGACGGCCACGAGGGGTTCGTCGAGAACGGCCCGGCCCTGCGGATGGGCGAGGAACTCCTCCCGGCTGCGGACGATCGCCAGGGGCACACCCCGGGCCGCCGCCTCCTCCTCCAGCTCCCACGAGACCCGGCCCGCGATCGGCCGCGCCGATGTGCTCGCGGGCGTGCTCGGTGCCGAGCAGGTCGAGGAACGTGTCGCGGGTGTGCGGGTAGCAGGCGATCGGGATGGCCCAGCGGTCGTCCGCCGTGCGGTACAGGTCCCACAGGGCGGGGGCGGGAGTGCCGCCGAGCCCGAGGACGCTGCCCATGTTGGAGCCGTAGCCGTTCAGGGTGTTGCCGCCGCCGAGGTAGGGCGTGAGCTGGTGCAGCGCCTGCCCGAGGTCGAGCCCCAGCCGCTGCCGGCGCCCCGTCGCGGCCTGCCAGATCTGCGCCGCTCCGACGGCGGAGGACAGCAGCGCGATGCCCATGGCCGAGCCGAGCCGGATGGTGGACGGCACCAGCGGGTCCTGTCCGTCCACGACGAGTTCGCTGACCGCGTCATGGCGCGAGAGGCCCAGCGTCTTGAGGGTCCTGTCTAATTCATCGACCAAGTCGAATTCATTTTCGTTCATGCCGGAAACATAACACCGATTCGACAGGGATAAACCAGTCGGAGGATGTGAACCGGCCGCCGCCTGACGTCATCAGTCGGCTATCAGGTCACCATCAGGGGCGGCTGTTTCGATTTCGGTCAGCAGTCGATTCGCAGAGAGGCGGTGACGTGGGTGTCGCATGATTTTCCCGCCATGGAGGAGCTGAGGCTCCTGCCCGAACACGAGCGCCGGGAGCTCGTCGAGACCTTGGTCGTGGAGGAGTTCAGGAGCGCTCTTTTCATGACCCCGCAGGATGAGTTCCCGCTGGACACGGGCTTCCTCGACATGGGTCTCACCTCGCTCCGGCTGAGCGAGGTGAAGCTTTCCCTGGAGAAGAAACTGGAGTGCGAGATTTCGACGGCCGCTCTTTTCGGTCACCCGACCGCCGGTCAGTTGATAGACCATCTCTGCGCGTGAACCACTTCCTGACCGGAGGGAAAATGTCGGACGCACCGAACCCGACGGCGGCCGAGCTGGCCGCCGTACTCGCCGATTTACGGAGCAAGGAGGAAATGCTACGGAACAAGGAGGAAACGCTACGGAGTAAAGAGGAAGCGCTCGCCGACCTGGAACGTGAGAAATACGAACCCATAGCCATCGTGGGAATGGGGCTGCGCGTTCCGGGCGGGAACAACGACGTCGACACGTTCGCGCGGTTCCTGCGCGAGGGCCGCTCGGGCGTCGGACCGCTGCCCGCCGACGAGCGCCGTCAGCTCGCCCAGGACGGCGTGGACCGTGAGGGAGAGGACGGCGCCTCCGGCGGGGGAGAGCACGCCGGTGACCCGCCGCCCGGCGGCTTCGTGCGCGACATCGACCGCTTCGACGCCGCCTTCTTCGGGGTCTCGCCCAAAGAGGCCCCCTACATCGACCCGCAGCAGCGCCTGGCACTCCAGACGGCCTGGGAGGCACTGGAGCACGCGGGCATCGACCCCGTCTCCCTGCGGCACGGCGACACCGGCGTGTTCATGGGCGTCACCACCCTCGACTACATCTTCGAGTCCACCGACCTCGCCCCCGCCGACGTCGACGGCTACCTCGCGCCGGGACTGACCCACAGCGCGGTCTCGGGCCGCCTTTCCTACTTCCTCGGCCTGCGCGGGCCTACATGACCGTCTACACCACCTGCTCCTCGTCGCTGACCGCCACCCACCTCGCCGTGCAGGCCCTGCGCGGCGGCGAGTGCGGGGTCGCGCTGAGCGGCGGCGTCAACGTCATCCACAACGCGCACAACCACACCATCCTGACCCTCGGCGGCGTCCTCGCGGCGACGGCCAGTGCAAGACCTTCGACGAACGGGCCGACGGCTACGCCCGCGCCGAGGGCTGCGGCGTCCTCGTCCTCAAGCGGCTGTCCGACGCGCGACGGGACGGCGACACCGTCCACGCCCTGATCCGGGGCTCCGCGGTCGGCCAGGACGGCGAGAGCGCGGGCCTGGTGGCCCCCAACGGCGCCGCCCAGGAACAGGTCATGCGCTCCGCCCTGGCCCGCTGCCGCCTCGAACCCGGCGACATCCAGTACGTCGAGGCCCACGGCACCGGCACCGCGCTCGGCGACCCCACCGAGATGGACGCCATCAGCGACGTGTTCGCCGACTCGCACACCAACGCCCGGCCCGTGGTGGTCGGGTCGCTGAAGACGAACATCGGCCACATGGAGGGCGCGGCCGGTGTCGGCTCGCTCATCAAGGCGGCGCTCCAGCTGCGGGAGCGGACGGTCTTCCCCCACCTGAACCTCGTCACCCCCTCCCCGCGCATCGCCTGGGACGAGGCGCCCGTCACCGTCCCGACCGAACTGCGCTCCTGGCCCGGCACGGGCACCGGGCGCGCCATGGTGAACGGCTTCGGGGTCACGGGCACGATCGCCTCCGTCATCCTCGAAGAGGCGCCGGCCACCACGGCCACGGCACCGGACGAGGAGACGGCCGACGCGCGCCCCAGCGCCGTACTCACCCTCTCCGCCAAGAGCCGCACCTCGCTGCGCAAGCTCGCCGAGCGCTACCTCGACCACCTGGAACAGCACCCCGACACCCCGCTCGCCCGATCTGTGCCGGACCTCCAACACCGGCGCGCGCACTTCCGTCACCGCATCGCCGAGGTCGTGGGCGACCGGGACGACGCCGTCCGCGCGCTCGGCAGGCGCGCCGCCTCCCTGGCGGCGGGCACCACCCGAGGCGGCGGCTCGGCCGGTGTCCCGAAGGTGGCGTTCCTCTTCTCCGGCACCGGCACGCAGTACCCCGGCATGGGCGCCGCGCTCCATCGGCAGTACCCGGTCTTCCGCGCCGCCCTCGACCGAGTGCGACGCCGTCCTGACCCCGCTGCTCGGCGTACCCCTCGGTGCACTGATCCGCGGCGAGTGCGAGGCGCCCGAGAGCATCCACGAACCCCGCTACCTCCAACCCGCCCTGTTCAGCCTCGAATACGCGATGGCCCGGCTGTGGCTCTCCTGGGGCGTACGCCCCTCGGTGCTGATGGGCCACAGCCTGGGCGAGTTCGCCGCGGCCGCGGTGGCCGGGCTGTTCTCGCTCGAGGACGGGGCCCGGCTGGTGGCCGCCCGCGGACGGCTGAGCGAAGCGGTGCGCGACAAGGGCGGCATGGCGGCGGTCGGCGCACCGGCCGCCGAGGTCGCCCCCCTCGTCGAGGACTACCCCGACCTGTCGATCGGCGCCGTCAACGGCCCCGGCCAGTGCCTGCTCACCGGCGGCCACGCGTCGCTGGCGGAGGCGGGCCGACGCCTGACCGAACGCGGCGTCAAGGTCACCCCGCTGCGCGGCGCGGTGCCCTACCACTCGCCGCTGATGGCCGAGATCGTCGACGCGTTCCGCGAGGTCCTCGCCACCGTCGAGTTCCGCACGCCGACCATGGCCGTCGTGTCCAACGTGACCGGACGCGTGGCCCGCGGCCGGCAGATGGCGGACCCCGAGTACTGGATCAGGCATCTGCTCGAACCGGTGCGGTTCGAGGCCGGCGTCCAGGCGGTCGACCAGCGCGGACGCCACGTCTTCGTCGAACTCGGCCCCTCCGCCGCGCTCACCGCGCTGGCCAGGACCTCGGCCGGCGACACCGACCACGTCTGGCTGAGCAGCACCTTCCGCGACGACCACGACGGCGACATGATCCGCCGCTCCCTCGCCAAGGCGTACGAGGCGGGCGTCCCGGTCTCCTGGGCCGGCTACCACGAGGGCGCGCCGCGGCACCGGGTCCCCCTGCCGACGTACGCCTTCGACGGCAAGCGGTACTGGCTGCCCACCCCGCAGCGCCGGGCCGCCGAGGCCGCCCGGCAGGCGGCGCGGACTCCGGAGGGCGAACGGGGCGCGCACGACAGCCTGTTCTACGAGCAGCACTGGGTCTCCCAGGCCCTGCCCGAAACGCGGCGCGACGGGCGCCGCGTCCTCGTCGTGGGCGACACGGCCCGGCTGCCACGCGGGCTCGCCGAAGCGGCCGCCGCGGACGGCGTCGCCCTCACCGTCGCCGCCGACCCGACGGCCCTGGCCGACGCGCTGGACGGCGAGCCGCCCACCGACGTGTGCTGGCTGTGGCGAACAAGCGCGGCCGACCAGGGCACGGCCGACAGCGGAGCGGCCTGCTGCGCGCCGAGTGCGAGGCCAACTACCGCGCACTGCTCGCCGTACTGGACACCCTGGCCCGCAAGGGCTTCGGCCGCGGCCAGCGGCTGTGGCTGATCACGAGGGCGCGCAACACCTCCCCGGCGACAAGGGAACCGAGCCCGCGGCCGCCGCCACCCTCTGGGGCTTCGGCCGGGCCCTCGCCCTGGAGTACCCGGGATACCGGACGACCCTCGTGGATCTGCAACCCGGCACCGACGGCACCGCCGCCGGTCTGGTGGGGGAGTGGCTGGCCGCCGGGGAGAGCGAACCGGAGATCGTCCACCGCGACGGCGAGCGCTGGGTGCGCCGGCCTGCGCACGCCCGACCCCGTGCCCGCGGACTCCCGGCCCCTCACCGCCCGCCCCGACCGCACCTACGTGGTGGCCGGCGCGACGGGCATGGTCGGACGGGCCCTCGCACGCACGCCTCGCCGCCCTGGG
>RBWT01000066.1 GCA_004010275.1 Streptomyces huasconensis | reverse complement strand
ACCGTCACCCCCGCCACCTGGTCCCGCTTCCTCGCGGACGTACGACCAAGGGCCCACTGAACCCCCGCCTCCGGACAGGGGTAAAACACGCCCACGCCTCTTACCCTGAGGCGCATGACCGAGACTGACGTCGCCGCCGGGACCACCGCCCCGCCCCGCCCGGAGGGCCCCGGTGTCCTCGGCAGGCCCTACCGCGCCCTCAGCATCGGCATCGTCTCCGTCGTGCTGCTGATCGCCTTCGAGGCGACCGCCGTCGGGACCGCGATGCCGGTCGCCGCACGGGAGCTGGACGGGGTCGCGCTCTACGCCTTCGCGTTCTCGGGGTACTTCACCACCAGCCTCTTCGGCATGGTGTTCAGCGGGCAGTGGGCCGACCGGCGGGGGCCGCTCGGGCCGCTGGCGGGCGGCATCTCGTTGTTCGCGGCGGGGCTGCTGCTGAGCGGGACGGCGAGCGTGATGTGGCTGTTCATCGCGGGGCGGGCCGTGCAGGGGCTCGGCGGTGGGCTCGTCATCGTCGCGCTGTACGTCGTCGTCAGCCGGGCGTATCCGGAGCGGCTGCGGCCCGCCATCATGGCGGCCTTCGCGGCGAGCTGGGTCGTGCCGTCCGTCGTCGGGCCGCTGGTGTCCGGCACCGTCACCGAGCACCTCGGGTGGCGGTGGGTCTTCGTCGGCATCCCCGTCCTCGTCGTCGTGCCGCTGGCCCTCGCGCTGCCCGCGATCCGGCGGACCGCCGCCGGGCCCGTCGACGCGTCGGCGCCCGTCGCGCCCTTCGACCGGCGCCGCATCCGCCTCGCGCTCGGGATCTCGCTGGGCGCCGCGCTCCTTCAGTACGCCGGTCAGGACCTGCGGTGGTCCTCGCTGCTCCCGGCGGTGCTCGGCGCCGTCGTCCTCGTGCCCGCCGTCCTCGGGCTGCTGCCGCGCGGCACCTACCGCGCCGCCCGCGGCCTGCCCTCCGTGGTGCTGCTGCGCGGCGTGGCGGCGGGGTCGTTCATCGCCGCCGAGTCCTTCGTGCCGCTGATGCTCGTCACCCAGCGGGGGCTGAGCCCGACCATGGCCGGGCTCTCGATCGCGGTGGGCGGGGCGACCTGGGCCTTCGGGTCGTACGTACAGTCGAGGCCCCGCATGGAGCCGCACCGGACGCGGCTCGTGGCGGCGGGGATGGTGCTCGTCGCGGCGTCCATAGCCGCCGCGCCCACCGTCCTCATCGAGGCCGTGCCGGTGTGGATCATCGCGGTCGCCTGGGGCTTCGGCTGCTTCGGCATGGGCCTGGTCATCGCCTCCACGAGCGTGCTGCTGCTCCAGCTGTCGGCGCCCGAGGACGCGGGGTCGAACTCGGCCGCGCTCCAGATCTCCGACGGGCTGTCGAACGTCCTGCTGCTCGCCGTCGGCGGCGCCGCGTTCGCCGCGCTCGGCGGGGGCACGGTGGGCGCGGGCCACGGCACGGACGGGGTCTCGGCGTCGCATCCAGGTGCCTTCGCCGCCGTCTTCCTGCCGATGGCCGCCGTCGCCCTGGTGGGAGCCTGGATCGGCACCCGGCTGACGGAACGCGAGCCCTGACTCCGTCGTGTGACACCCGTCGCACCCGCCCCGGCAGCGCCCCGAACCCGGCGGTACGGCAACAGCTCACCGGTAGGGTGGCCCGGTTGTCGTACGTACCCGAGCCGTAAAAACCCGGAGACCGTGACTACCACCAGCGCCGCCGCCAACTCCTCCCACCACCTCTCCCCGGCCTTCCCCGGCCGCGCCCCCTGGGGCACCGCCAACAAGCTGCGCGCCTGGCAGCAGGGGGCGATGGAGAAGTACATCCAGGAGCAGCCGCGAGACTTCCTGGCCGTCGCCACCCCCGGCGCCGGCAAGACGACGTTCGCGCTCACGCTCGCGTCGTGGCTGCTGCACCACCATGTCGTGCAGCAGGTCACCGTGGTCGCGCCCACCGAGCACCTGAAGAAGCAGTGGGCCGAGGCGGCGGCCCGGATCGGCATCAAGCTGGACCCCGAGTACAGCGCGGGCCCGCTGAGCAAGGAGTACCACGGCGTCGCCGTGACGTACGCGGGTGTCGGCGTCCGCCCGATGCTGCACCGCAACCGCTCCGAGCAGCGCAAGACCCTCGTGATCCTCGACGAGATCCACCACGCCGGTGACTCGAAGTCGTGGGGTGAGGCGTGCCTGGAGGCCTTCGAGCCCGCGACCCGGCGCCTCGCGCTCACCGGTACGCCCTTCCGGTCCGACACCAACCCGATCCCCTTCGTCACGTACGAAGAAGGGAACGACGGCATCCGGCGCTCCTCCGCCGACTACACGTACGGCTACGGCAGCGCGCTCGGCGACGGCGTCGTGCGGCCGGTGATCTTCCTGTCGTACTCGGGCAACATGCGGTGGCGCACGAAGGCGGGCGACGAGATCGCGGCGCGGCTCGGCGAGCCGATGACCAAGGACGCCGTCTCGCAGGCCTGGCGGACCGCGCTCGACCCGCGCGGCGAGTGGATGCCGAACGTCCTCAAGGCCGCCGACACGCGGCTCACCGAGGTCCGCAAGGCCATCCCCGACGCGGGCGGGCTCGTCATCGCCTCGGACCAGGACTCCGCGCGCGCCTACGCCAAGCTGATCCGCGAGATCACCGGGGCCAAGGCCACCCTCGTCCTCTCCGACGACGCGCGCGCCTCGCAGCGCATCGACGACTTCAGCGCGAGCACCGACCGGTGGATGGTCGCCGTCCGCATGGTGTCCGAGGGCGTCGACGTGCCGCGCCTGGCGGTCGGCGTGTACGCGACGACGATCTCGACGCCGCTGTTCTTCGCGCAGGCCGTCGGCCGTTTCGTGCGGTCCCGGCGGCGCGGCGAGACCGCGTCCGTGTTCCTGCCGACCGTCCCCGACCTGCTGACCTTCGCCAACGAGATGGAGGTCGAGCGCGACCACGCCCTCGACAAGCCGAAGAAGGAGGGCGAGGAGGACCCTTACGCCGAGTCCGAGAAGGAGATGGACGAGGCGAACAAAGAGCAGGACGAGGACACGGGCGAGCAGGAGCAGTTCTCCTTCGAGGCGCTGGAGTCCGAGGCCGTCTTCGACCGGGTGCTCTTCGACGGCGCCGAGTTCGGCATGCAGGCGCACCCGGGCAGCGAGGAGGAGCAGGACTACCTGGGCATCCCCGGTCTCCTCGAACCCGACCAGGTCCAGATGCTGCTCCAGAAGCGGCAGGCCCGGCAGATCGCGCACAGCCGCAAGAAGCCGGACGAGGAGGCCGACCTCCTCGAACTGCCGGCCGAGCGGCGGCCCGTGGTCTCCCACAAGGAACTCCTCGGGCTGCGGAAGCAGCTGAACACGATGGTCGGCGCGTACGTCCACCAGAGCGGGAAGCCGCACGGCGTGATCCACACCGAGCTGCGGCGCACCTGCGGCGGGCCGCCGAGCGCGGAGGCCACGGCGGGGCAGCTGCGGCAGCGCATCGCCAAGGTCCAGGAGTGGGCCACCCGCATGAAGTGACCCCGGCGGTCCCGCGAGGCACGGGAGGCGGGCGTTCCGAGTGGGGAGGGCCTGTGCGGATGTCGTACGCCTGTCCGGATCTGCGCGCCACGCGTAACGGGGCAGATGGGGGCGGTGCGGGCGCCCCCTTGCCCGGATTCTGGACTGAGTCTTCCGCTCAGCGGGACGGGCTCGCTAGTGTCCCCGCACACGCACACGCCCCGTGGCAGCGCCGCCGCGGAGCGCAGCCGGTGTTCCGACCGGCGGCCTCTGACGCGCGTCGCCCACGGGACCGGCGGCGCAACCGCCGCGTAAGGAGGCCGCCGACCCTCACCAAAGGAGTGGGCGTCGTGACCGCGGAGACATCCCAGACGCTGGACCGAGGACTGCGCGTCCTCAAGCTGCTGGCCGACACCGACCATGGCCTCACGGTCACCGAGCTGTCCAACAAGCTCGGCGTGAACCGCACCGTGGTGTACCGCCTGCTCGCCACCCTCGAACAGCACTCCCTCGTGCGACGGGACCTGGGCGGCCGGGCCCGCGCTCGGCCTCGGCGTGCTGCGCCTGGGCCGCCAGGTGCACCCGCTGGTGCGCGAGGCCGCGCTGCCCGCGCTGCGCTCGCTCGCCGAGGACATCGGGGCGACGGCCCACCTGACCCTGGTCGACGGCACGGAGGCCCTCGCGGTCGCCGTCGTCGAACCCACCTGGACCGACTACCACGTCGCGTACCGCACGGGCTTCCGCCACCCCCTGGACCGGGGCGCCGCGGGCCGCGCCATCCTCGCCGCCCGCCAGGGCCTGGTGACCGACCCCGGCTACGCCCTCACCCACGGCGAACTGGAGGCCGGGGCCAGCGGGGCCGCGGTGCCGCTGGTCGCCGTGACCGGGATAGAGGGCAGCGTGGGCGTGGTGATGCTCGCCGACTCCGTGCCGGAGCGGGTCGCCGCGGGTGGTGGACGCGGCCCGGGAGGTGGCCGACGCGTTGCGCTGAGGCCGCGGGGCGAGCGGAGGCCTGGCCCGGGTCGATCGCCGGCTTTCGCCGAGTCGTCCTCAAACGCCGGACGGGCTCGATATTCCGGCGTCCTCGCTGCCCGGGTTCTCCGTCACGTTAGATTGATCCCGTGGTCTTCTCCCTCCCTCGTTTCACGCGCCCCCAGGCCCTCGCCGTCTGCGCCCTGCCCGTGGCGACCCTGCTCGCCGTCGCGGCACTTGCGCCGCTGCCGTTCGCCGTGGCGCAGCCCGGCGGCACCTCGGACGTCCTGGGGGAGCACGAGGGCAAGCCGGTGCTCACCATCACCGGCGCGCCCACCCGCGAGACCAAGGGCGAGCTGCGCATGACGACCATCGTGGCCACCGGCCCGCAGATGGACGTACGGCTCGGCGACGTGATCGACGGCTGGTTCCGCACCGACCGCGCGGTGATGCCGAAGGACTCGGTCTACCCGACCGGCGACAACGTCAAGGAAGTCCAGAAGCACAACCTCGGCGACATGCGGAAGTCGCAGGACGACGCCACGAAGGCGGCGCTGTCGTACCTGAAGGCGAACGGCTTCGACGGCACGGAGAAAGTGAACGTCACGGCCGACCTCGGCAAGATCGGCGGGCCGAGCGCCGGGCTGTTCCTCTCGCTCGGCATCATCGACAAGCTGGACGGCGACGGCAGCGGCGGTGACCTCACGGGCGGCGGCACGATCGCCGGCACCGGCACCATCACGGCCGGCGGCGAGGTCGGCCCGGTCGGCGGCGTCGCCCTGAAGACGCAGGCCGCGCGGCGCGACGGCGCGACGGTGTTCCTGGTCCCGAAGGCCGAGTGCGCGGACGCTCAGGCGGAGCTGCCGAAGGGCCTGAAGCTGGTGCCGGTCACGACATTGAAGGGAACGGTCGACTCGCTGCGGGCCCTGCGGAAGGGCGCGCGGGTCCCGAGCTGCTGACCAGGCGCAGCCCCAGTTCGACCAGGGTCCAGCCGCACCGGTCGCGCAGCCGGGAGCGGGGGTTCCGTACGGGTGCGGAGCGCTGTAACTCCGTCGCGCGCGTGTGGTGCAGCATCAGGTGTACGTCGGGATGCATGCCGTGCCCCTCTCAGGTGCCGTCGGCCTTCGGCCGCGTCGGGAAGATGTGGGAGTGGACGCGCACCTTGGCCACGTCCGGTGTGTCCGCCTCGGGTGCCAACGCGCGGTAGCTCTCCACGAGTTCGTGGACCTTGTCGCCCAGCTCGGCGGCGAGCGCGGGCGTCAGGTCCAGGGTGAAGTCGCTGGTTTCCGCGGCCTCGTCCCATTCCCGCGACCACTCGTGCCGGGTGGCGATCCAGGTGGAGACCTCCTGGGCGCGCTGGGTCGCGTACTCGTGCAGGAGGGTGTTCAGCGCGCCGCGCACCTCCGGGTCCGGGTCACGGATGAGGTGCTCGTCGGTCCGCGTGCCCTGGTGGGCCGAACGCCACCACCGCTCCCGCCCCTTGCCCCGCTCCGGGGCGTCCTCCACGAAGCCGTACTCCGCGAGCTGACGCAAGTGGTAACTGGTCGCGCCGCTCGACTCGCCCAGGCGGGCGGCGAGTTGGGACGCGGTCGCCGGGCCGTCCAGGCGCAGCGAGGAGAGCAGCCGCATGCGCAGGGGGTGCGCGAGGCCGCGCAGTGTGCGGGCGTCGAGGCGGTGGATGTTGCGGGGCGGCGACTGTTCCGTCATGCCGTCAGCGTAGCCATGCAAAGAGTTGGTTGCAACGGTTTCTTTGCAAGCAGTTCTTTGTAACTTCCGTGGCCCGGCTGCTCCCGGCCCGGCTACTCCTTGACGAAGCCCTCCGCGATCAGCCAGTCCTTCGCCACCTCGTGCGGGTCCTGGCCCTCCACGTCCACCTTCGCGTTGAGGTCCCGCGCCACCGTGTTGGTCAGCTTCTTCGTGATGGGCGCCAGAATCTCCGCCATCTGCGGGTACTTCTTCAGGGACTTGCTGTTGATCTCCGGGGCCGCGTTGTAGTTGGGGAAGAAGCGCTTGTCGTCCTCCATCACCGTGAGGTCCATCGCCTTGATGCGGCCGTCGGTGGTGAAGACCTCGCCGTACGCGCACGCCCCCTTGGCCGCCTGCGTGTAGATGATGCCGGTGTCCATCTTGGTGATGCTGCCGGCCGGGACGCTCATCCCGTACTCCTTCTGCATGCCCGGCAGCCCGTCCTCGCGCGAGGCGAATTCGCTCTCCACGCAGAGCGTGACGGCTCGCGGGTCGGACTTGGCCAGCGCCGCCACGTCCGAGAGCGTCTTCGTCTTGTACTTCGCCACGTTGCGCGTGTTCGTCGCCAGCGCGTACGTGTTGTTCAGCGCGGCCGGGGCGAGCCACGTGATGCCGTTCCTCCGGTCCGCGTCCCGCACCGCCTCCCACTGCTCGCGCGGGTCGTCGATCGGCTCCGTGTTGCCCTGGTAGGTGATCCAGGCGGTGCCCGTGTACTCGTACATGGCGTCCGCGTCACCGCTCTTGACAGCCTCGCGGGCGCCGATCGAGCCCTGGATGCCGGTGCGGTCCAGCACGTTCGCGCCCGCCGCCTCGAAGGCGATGCCCATCATCGCGCCGAGGATCAGCTGTTCGGTGAACTCCTTGGACGTGACGGTGAGATCGGCGCCCTTGAGGGGGCGGCCCCGGCCGACGGAGCCGGGCTTCACGTCGTCCACCATGGGGCTGCCGCTGGTCAGGCCGCAGCTCACCAGCAGGGCGCCGGCCAGCACCGCCAGGGCGGTCGTCCGTGTCGTCGGCCTCATGAGCCCGCCTCCAGCCCGCGCGGGCGCAGGAACAGTTCGGCCAGCGACGCCAGCCAGTCCACCAGCAGCGCCAGCACGATCGTCAGGATCGAGCCGAGCAGCAGGACCGGCATGCGCTGGTTGGTCATCCCCGTCGTGATCAGGTCACCCAGGCCGCCGCCCCCGCCGAACGTGGCGAGGGTCGCCGTACCGACGTTCAGCACGAGCGCCGTCCGCACGCCCGCGAGGATCAGCGGGACCGCCAGGGGGAGTTCGACCTTGCCGAGGACGCCCAGCGGGGACATGCCGATGCCGCGCGCCGCTTCGAGCAGCGTCGGGTCGTTCGCCTTCAGGCCCGCGATCGTGTTGGACAGGACCGGCAGGACGGCGTAGACGATGATGCCGATCAGGGCCGCCTTCTCGCCGATGCCCAGCCAGATCACCAGCAGGGCCAGCAGGCCGATCGCCGGGGTCGCCTGGCCGATGTTGGCCAGCGCCATCGCGGCCGGTGCCGCCCTGCGCAGCTTCCCGCGGGTCAGCAGGATGCCGAGCGGGATGGCGATGATCAGCACGAAGAAGGTGGAGATCACGGTCAGCTGGATGTGCTGGCGGAGCCGGAGCCAGACGTTCCCGTCCGCCAGCGCGTTCCTGGAGATCGAGTCCAGGTCCGTCTGCTGGAACCACCCCCAGGTGAGCAGCAGGACCGCCACGAGGACGGCGGGCAGGAAGGTGACCTTCTGCCACGTGACCCGGCGCGCCTGCCGCCCCGCGGCCGGGGGCGGCGGTGCCTCCTGCTCGCTCCCGCCCGCGTCACGGAAGGCGACACCCTTGACCTCGTGCTCCCCCTCGGGGCGGTGGTCGTGCGGCCTCATGCCCGCGCCGCCCCGCCGGGACCCCCGGGACCGGGACCCGCGCCCTCCTGCTCCTGATGGGTCAACTGGGCGCGCTGCTCCTCCAGGTCGTGCTGGTGCTCGATGGCGTCGAGGCGGTCGGCCTCCAGCATCTCGTGGACGGAGTTCAGCAGCGTCTCCATGTCCACCACGCCCGTGTACTCGCCGCGCCGCCCGGTCACCGCGACCCGGCCCGCGTTGTCGGTGAGCACCGCTTCGAGTGCGTCGCGCAGCGTGGCGTCGCGGGTCACCGTGTCGTGGACGAGGGTGCCCGCGCGGGCCAGGGAGCCCCGGGCGCGCATCAGGTCGCCGCGGCGCAGCCACTTGTAGGGGCGGCCCCGCTTGTCGAGCAGGAGCAGTTCGTTGGTGGTGCCGCCGCGCAGCTTGTCGAAGATGTCCTGGAGCGGGTCGTCGACGGTCACCGTCGGCACGTCGGCGATCTCCACATCGCGTACGCGCGTCAGGTTCAGCCGCTTGAGCGCCGCGCCCGCGCCGACGAAACCGGAGACGAAGTCGTCCGCGGGGTTGGTCAGGATCGCCTCGGGCGTGTCGAACTGCGCGATGTGCGAGCGCTCGCGCAGCACGGCGATGCGGTCACCGAGCTTGATGGCCTCGTCGAAGTCGTGCGTGACGAAGACGATGGTCTTGTGCAGCTCGCTCTGGAGCCGGATCAGCTCGTCCTGGAGGTGGTCGCGGGTGATCGGGTCGACGGCGCCGAACGGCTCGTCCATCAGCAGCACCGGCGGATCGGCCGCCAGCGCCCGCGCCACGCCGACGCGTTGCTGCTGGCCGCCGGAGAGCTGGCGCGGATAGCGGTCGTGGAACTCGCCGGGGTCCAGGCCGACCAGGTCGAGCATTTCTTCCACCCGGGAGCGGATGCGGGCCTTGCCCCAGCCGATCATCTTCGGTACGAGGGCGATGTTCTGGGCGACCGTCATGTGCGGGAAGAGCCCGGAGGACTGGATGGCGTAGCCGACCTTGCGGCGCAGCTTCACCGGGTCGATGTCGGTGACGTCCTCGCCGTTGATGCGGATGCGGCCGCCGGTCGGCTCGATCAGGCGGTTGATCATCTTCAGGGTCGTCGACTTGCCGCATCCTGACGGCCCGACGAAGATCACCGTCTCGCCCGCCCCGATCTCCATACTGACGCTGTCCACGGCCGGTTCGGGGCTGCCCGGGTAGCGCTTGGTGAGGTTCTCCAGCTCGATCGTCGCCCCGGAGGCGGCGGCGCCGGGCGCGGTGGGCTCAGACACGGATACCCCTCGGGATGGTCAGCCGGCCGATCAGGACGTAGGCGGCGTCGAAGAGCAGCGCCAGGACGACGATGCCCAGCGTGCCCGCGAGCACCTGGTTGAGCGCGTTCCTGCTGCCGAGCGAGCCGATGCCGCGGAAGATCACGTTGCCGAGGCCGGGCCCGGAGGCGTACGCGGCGATGGCGGCGATGCCCATCAGCATCTGGGTGGAGACCCGGATGCCGGTGAGGATCGGCGGCCAGGCGATCGGCAGCTCCACCCGGAAGAGCCGGGCGGCCCGGGACATCCCGATGCCCTTCGCCGCGTCGACGAGCGTGGGGTCCACACCCCGCAGGCCGACGATGGCGTTGCGCACGATGGGCAGCAGGCCGTACAGGGTCAGGGCCACGACGGTCGGGGCGACGCCGAGCCCGACGACCGGGATCAGCAGGCCGATCATGGCGAGCGAGGGAACGGTGAGCACGGTGGAGGTGACCGTCGTGGCGACGTTGCCCGCCCACCCGCTGCGGTAGGTGAGCACGCCGATCAGCACGCCCAGCACGGTGGCCACGACCATGCACTGGAAGACGGCCGAGGCGTGCTGGTACGCGTCCGTCAGCAGCTGTTCGTGCCGGGTGCCGAGGTAGTCCCAGAAATCCACCGACGTGCTCACCTCGCCTCTCAGGAGTGCTCCTCCCGGGCTCGGCGATCATCCTCAGACATCTTGGGACGCCTGCTCCACGAGCGGGATGATCCGCAGCGGAACGGGGTTCTCCATGACGATCGCGGTGGAGGCCCGGACGATGCCATCAAAACCCACGACCCGGTCGATCACACGTTGGAGATCGGCGTTCGACCGCGCCACGAGGCGGCAGAGCATGTCGCCGTGGCCCGTGATGGTGTGCAGCTCCAGCACCTCGGCGACGGTCGCCAAGTGCGCCCGTACGTCCGCGCCCTGCCCCTGTTTGATCTCCAGCGTCGCGAACGCCGTGACGGGGTAGCCGAGCGCCGCCGGGTCGACCTCCGGGCCGAACCCGCGGATGACTCCATTGGACTGAAGCCGGTCCATGCGCGCCTGCACCGTGCCGCGCGCCACCCCGAGCCTGCGGGACGCCTCCAGAACGCCGATGCGCGGCTCCCGTGCCAGGAGCACGATGAGCCTGCCGTCCAGATGATCGATCGCCATGCGGCCTCCCGGGTGGTCATCATGTACAGATAGCCCGCCCATCCTGGTCATCCACTGGGCAGTTTGACCACTGAAAACGCGAACTATTGCGCACCTTGTGGATCGGCGGGAGCCTCGGCACATGACTGAGACCACCACCCACACTTCCCCGGACACCGCGCGCGAGGCCGATCCCTTCCCGGTCAAGGGAATGGACGCGGTCGTCTTCGCCGTGGGCAACGCCAAGCAGGCGGCGCACTACTACTCCACGGCGTTCGGCATGAAGCTCGTGGCCTACTCCGGACCGGAGAACGGCAGCCGCGAGACCGCCAGTTACGTGCTCACGAACGGCGCCGCCCGCTTCGTGTTCACCTCCGTCATCAAGGCCTCCACCGACTGGGGCCACTTCCTCGCCACCCACGTGGCCGAGCACGGCGACGGCGTCATCGACCTCGCCATCGAGGTCCCGGACGCCCGCGCCGCGTACGCGTACGCCGTCGAGCACGGCGCGCGCGGCATCGTAGAGCCGTACGAGGAGAAGGACGAGAACGGCACGGTCGTGCTCGCCGCCATCGCCACCTACGGCAAGACCCGCCACACGCTGGTGGAGCGCTCCGGGTACGACGGGCCCTACCTGCCCGGTTTCGTCTCCGCGCAGCCGATGGTCGAGCCGCCGGCCAAGCGGACCTTCCAGGCGATCGACCACTGCGTCGGCAACGTCGAACTCGGCAAGATGAACGAGTGGGTCGGCTTCTACAACAAGGTCATGGGCTTCACGAACATGAAGGAGTTCGTGGGCGACGACATCGCGACCGAGTACAGCGCGCTGATGTCGAAGGTGGTCGCTGACGGCACCCTCAAGGTGAAGTTCCCGATCAACGAGCCCGCCATCGCCAAGAAGAAGTCGCAGATCGACGAGTACCTGGAGTTCTACGGCGGCGCGGGCGTCCAGCACATCGCGCTCGCCACGAACGACATCGTCGAGTCGGTGCGCACGATGCGCGCGGCGGGCGTCCAGTTCCTCGACACCCCCGACTCGTACTACGACACGCTCGGCGAGTGGGCCGGTGAGACCCGCGTGCCCGTGGAGACCCTGCGCGAGCTGAAGATCCTCGTCGACCGCGACGAGGACGGCTACCTGCTGCAGATCTTCACCAAGCCGGTCCAGGACCGCCCGACCGTCTTCTTCGAGATGATCGAGCGGCACGGCTCCATGGGCTTCGGCAAGGGCAACTTCAAGGCCCTCTTCGAGGCGATCGAGCGGGAGCAGGAGAAGCGGGGGAATCTCTAGCCGCCGGACGAGCCCGGCCGCCGAGGCCGGGCTCTAGGGCCTCGCCTCGCTCTCGTTCGTACGCGCGCGTACGAAGTCCAGGGAGCGCGTGAAGATCCGCTCGACCTCGGCTTCGGGCAGGCCGTGCCAGCCGTGGTCCGCGCCGGGGACCGTCCACAGTTCCGCCGCCGTCCCCGCCCCCGCGCAGCGCGGCCGCCAGCGCCGCGCTGTGCGAGTGGTCCACCATCGTGTCCGCGTCCCCGTGCACCAGCAGGAAGGACGGCGCCCCCGGACGGACGCGGGCCAGCGGACTGGCCGCCCGCGCCGCCTCCGGTACGGCCGCCGGGGCCGCGCCCAGCAGGAGCGCTTCCGGGGTGGCGGGGTCCTCGGGGCGGAACGGGCCCCGGGCGGCGGTCAGATCGCTCGGCCCGTACCAGATCACGGCACCGGCCACGCCCGGCTCGTCCTGCGCGAGGAGCGAGGCGAGGTGGCCGCCCGCGGACTCGCCCCAGACCACCGTCCGCCGCCGTCGACGCCGAGTTCCGGGCCGCGCAGGGTGAGCCAGCGCAGGGCGGCGCGTACGTCGTCCAGCGGGGCCGGGAAGGCCGCCTCGCCGCTGAGCCGGTAGTCGACGCAGGCCACGGCGGAGCCCGCCGCCGCGATGCGCGCGAACGGCCCCGGGGACCACTGCCGGGTGCGCGGGCCCATGTCGTCGCGCCGCCCCTGGAGCCAGAGCCCGTGCACGAACAGCACCAGCGGCGCCGGGCCGGCCGCCGGGGCGGTACCCGGCAGCCACAGGTCGAGTTCCAGGGGGCGGCTGCCCGATGCCTGGTGGTAGGGCACACCGCGCAGTTCGCGCACGCCCGGCTCGCGCACCGCCGCGGGCGGCAGCGGGGCCCGGTCGGGGTGGGGCGCGCGATCAGCTGCCGCAGCGCGGGCCCGGTCACCGGGTGCGCCACTGGTGGCCGGGGAGGAAGTTCACGTCGTACTCCTGCGGCACGGTGCCGAACTTGTGCGGCTCGGGTATGAGCGGCCGGTGCGGCAGGCCGTGCTGCTCCGTGGGCGCGCCGAGGTTCTCGAAGAACCGCTCGAAGGTGCCGCCGGGGCCCGCGGCGACGCCGACGACCTGGCTGTGGTGGCGCTCCATGCGGTAGGCGTGCGTGCAGTTCTTCGGTACGAAGCCGAAGTCGCCGGGGGTGAGCAGCTTCTCCTGCTGGACGCCCTCGGTGTCCTCGACGAACAGCCGGACGGCGCCCTGGGTCACGTAGAAGACCTCGTGGGTGTCGGCGTGCATGTGGGCCGGGATGAGGTCGCCCTTGGGGCCCTCGACGGTGAAGAAGTTGAAGGTGTTCTCGGTCTGCTCGCCGCCCGCGTAGACGGTGACCAGGTCGCCGAAGAGGTGGGCGCGGTCTCCCTCGCCCTTCTCGATGAAGTAGGGCTTGCCGGGGTCGGCGGGGATGCGGGAGGCGGGCCGGTAGCGCGTGGCGTACTCGATGGTCATGGAAGGCTCCGGGGAGTTGGATCGGAGAATGCCGGAAAGGGAATGTCAGGTAGCCTGACATTCGCGAGGGCCGGTGAGCAAGCCGGTGAGCACATCTGTGAGGAAAAATGCCGACCACCCAGCGCGACCAACCAGGCCGGGCGTGACGGCGTCCAGGCGGTGCTGGATGCGCACGAGGATGCGCAGGGGGTCTTCTGGCGGGGCGCCGGGGTAGTCGAGAGAGCCGAGCAGGTCTTCGACTTCGTCCTGCACGGCCTGGAAGTCCCGGAGGCGCTGCTCGTCGATCTCGGCGCGTGTCCGGCGGGTCGGTGCGGTTCTTCTTTCCACGGTTTGCGGCTTGGCGGCACTTGGTGCCGCAATAGGTGCCCGGGCGGCCAGACTTCTGAGGGATCCAGGTTTTGCGGCACCACGGGCACGTTTTTTCCTGCGTATTTGGCTGCGTCATTGCGTATCTTCTCCTGACATCGCTGGGGGCGTCGGGGTATTCGGGGCGGCTGCCCAGGGGTGAATTCCGTGACAGGGAGCGGTGATCCAATCCCGTTTCGTCGGGAACTCGATCGCCGGGATGGCACCGGAGGCCAGTGGGTTCCGCTGGCCTCCGGTGCTCGTTCAGGCCCGGTCGCGGTGGCGGCGCAGCGAGGTGCAGACCGACCACACGGCGACGATGACCAGGGAGGATGCCACTTCCAGAAGGCCGGGCTGACCGCAGAGGACGACGATGGGAGGGGTCTGCAGGGCGGCGGCGAAGGTGTTGCCTGCCGTGTTGCCCGGTGACTGCGCCGCGTTGCCTGTCATGTACGGCATGGAGCGTGCGCTGTTAAGGTCGGGACCGGTTCGGCGCCTTGTGCGCAGGAACCGGAAGCGGCCAGGACGGGACATGAGTCCTCCTTGGTTTGCATTCATCAAGAGCGCGAGCCTGGGACCCCGCCAAGAGTTCGGGCTCGCGCTCGGTGAGCGTAGTAACACGGTCCGCGTAAAGCTATTCGGACATTTGCTCCCAACTGCAGTGCATTTTCGGGCCGATCGGACACTTTCGTCGAAGCCCTGCGGATACTTCGCATCCATTACGCGAAATACCCCTGCGTCCTCGAATTGCTTCTGCTATGCGAAGGCGGCGTGAGGGTGTTCTCCGTCTTCGGTGGGGTGCTGGCCTGTGGTGGTGTCCCACGGTGGTCACCGCGGGCTGAGTGCGGCCGGGAGCTCTGCCTTCATGAAGGCGCGCAAGACCGGGTTGCCGACTACCTGCAGGGTGCAGGCCTCCGCGGGCTCCATAGCTTCCCGGCCGCGCGGGGCAGATGCCGGTCGGTGAAGCCGAGCAGTCTGGAGAAGGCCCGCCACAGGCGTGCGTCAGGGGCTGTGCCGACCGCCGCATGGTAGGCAGCTAGCAGGTGGGCTGCCAGCGGGTCCCCGGCGCCGGCCGCGAACCGCCACCAGAACAGGGCACCCTCGCGCCGCCCCAGCGTGTACAACAGGCATGCGAAGGTCCGCGCACCGGCTTCGTCGTAGACGTCGGCGAAGTCGGCCAGGGAATCGATCTCCTGCGAGCTGACGACCTGCTGGCAGATCCCCCGTACATGTTCCAGCACGGCCGCTGGATCGGCGACAGGGTCGGGCGGCAGATCGGGCTGGGACGGCGCCGCACCCCCCGGCGGGTACGCGGCCGCGACATGCGCATACGCCGCCGTGTTGCGGGGGGCTCGCCCGCGTCTCCCGGGTCGGTGTCGGGTGCAGCGACTCGGACGCGAGAGGGACGCGGCGTCCTCGGCGATGCGGACGGCCAGGCGGTGCATGAAGGCGTCGGCGTCGTGATCCTCTAGTTGATTGTTGAGGTCCTGCGCTTGGGCGCGCAGGATGTCTTCCAACATCAGGAATCTCCTTTTCCCCGTGTGGAGAGATCCATGAGGGTTTGCAGGTGTCGCAGGCCCTGGCTCACGTGCACCTTGGCGGTGCCGTAGCTGATCTCCAGCCGCTCGGCGACCTCTTCGTAGCTCAGCTCGGACAGGTACCTCAGCCGTACGCAGGCGGCACGTTTGGGTGCGAGATGCTCGAGCTCGGCCAGGGCGCGGTCGAGGTCGTCGTGCTGGCGCAGGAAGAGCAGGTCGTCGACGGTCGGAACGTCGGCGTACGAGAGCTCTCCGTAGGAGGTCTCCCTGCCCGCGACACGGGCCTGGCGCCGGAAGAAGCCGGCAACCTCCCCGTTGAGGATCCTGTGGGCGAGCGCTATCGGGTTGGGATGGGCCTGAATGCGTGGCCACTTGCGGTACATGCGCAGACCTGCCTCGAGGACGACTTCCTCGGCGTCGTGCAGGTTGCGCATCCGGCTGGCCACCGACTTCAAGAACTCCTTGTAGTGGCGCCGGAAGAAGTCGTCGAAGTCGCCCGGCAGTTCAGCCGGCTCGATCAGGGGGTGTTCCTGGTCGGACGGGTCAGTCACCGCAGCACGCCCCTTGGTGGAATGCCGACAGTGACTGCCCCGGGGGCGGCCCAGGGCGGCGGGACCGCCTGGCGGCAGCCACACCTCCCGGGTACGGGGCGGAGGCTGGTGCGGTGGCACGCACTGCACAGCCATGCGCGCGAGTGCGTGCGAGGCGGCACGGACGCACCGCGCCCAGGCGGTGGTGTCCGATCCGGTCATCCGGTAGGCGGCGGCAAAAACCAACGCGTACCAGGCCCATTGAGGCCCCACGGACTCCTCCTTCACTTCAAGTGGTGTGCCAGAACGCGCCGTTGCGGTCCGGGAGGGGGGTATCCCCTCGCCCCTACACCGCTGCTGGGCCCTCGCAGGGTTAAGCGTGCGACAGATGTTCTTAACGGAATTGAATATTCCGCGAGTCACAGAGTGTGTGACCTGCACCTACCGAAAGTGGTGTGATGAGAGTCACGGTTGCGCGGTGCGCCTGCAGCAGTGTGTGCCTCTTGCGCCGCCGGACCAGGCAACCCCGCAGCTGCGGCCCGCACCGGCCGAGTAGACACACCATGTGGCCGCACCCGTGAGCCGCTGGATCATGGGCGGACGGCGTATCACCAGGTTTGCAGGCGCAGGCGCGGCCGCCGGGGACGGCCGATCCAGCGCCGGGCAGAGGGCATTCGCCGTCGCGCAATCGTGAGCCCGAGGTCGTCCCGGACGATGTGCTGGCTCTGATTGAAGCGAACCCGAGTGCAGCGGCCACAAGCGGACCCCGCCGTGCCGGAACCTCCAGTTGCGGCTGCCGGGCCCGTGAAACCCGGGAGACGGCCTCAGCCGGCTACCGCAGGGCCTTGGCCGCGTACCAGGCCGCCCGGCAGGCGAAGGCCCAGGACGACCCGCCCCCGCCGCCGAACGGACGATCCGCACCGGCCGCGCCCAGGTCCGGGGCCCACAGGACAAAGCAGCGCGGGACACTGCGGCGTGAGTCTGCCGGCTGTGAGACGGAGCCAGACTCGGGCGGCGTGCTGGGACGAAGGAGGACGTCGGTGGTCGAACAGACGCCGTATAGGGCCGCGCCGGGCGGGGGCGATCTGGCGCTGATCGCCTTGCACCACGCCAAGCGCGCCGCCCGGCGGCACCGGGGCCGCACAGGGTGGCGGCCTCAGCCGCAGCGCGAAGCCCGCGCCCCGTCTCCCTGGCCGTCGCGATGATGGAGATGGCCGAGTATGCCGGCTGGCCCGTGCCCGTGGACACCACGGTGGTCGGGCAATGGCCCGCGCTCGCCGGGAGTCTCTCCGACCACCTGAGCGCGGTGAGTTTCGACTCCGCCTCCGGCATCCTGCGCCTTCGCGGGAAGTCCCTGGCGTGGACGACCCAAGGCCGCCTCCTGGCGAACCAGGTCGCGCAGCGCGTTAACGAGCATCCGCAGCAACACCGTCTCCAGGGTCGTCGTCCTGCCGCCCGAGCCCGCAGGCCCGCCCGCCCCGGAGCCGGCCTCGGCATGGATGCCGCACGCCTTCACAGCAGCGGCCCGGGCCTCGCACCAGGACGCGCGGCGCGCCGATACCGTTCGCCAGCAGGCCGAGTCGGCTCCGCATGAGCCCACGCACCTCTTCCCTGCCGGCACCGAACGGTCGGCCGCTTCGCCCCTGGCTGACGTCGTGCGGGCCAAGGCCGCGGCAAGGGCCCGAGCCGACCGCGACCGGCTGTCCTGAACCCGCACGGCCAGCCCCTGTGCCGTCGCTACGCTGGACGCCGCTGAACTCGAGGACCCGCTGGTCGGGCCGACGCGGAGGAGACCCGTGACCCAGGACGACACCCCGACCACGCAGCCTCCTCACGACCTGGAAGCAGAAGCGCTGGTCCTGCGCGCGATGCTGCGCTCCACCGAGGCCATCTCCGACGTCGTCGAACTCCTCCACCCCGACGACTTCTACCGCCACGCCCACGGCCGGATCTACCTGGCGATCCTGGAGGTCTACGCCCGCGACGAAGACCCCGCCATGCGCAGCGTCGCCGACCAGCTCGCCAAGCACGACGACATCGCCGACGTCGGCGGCCACGTGTACCTGCAGAGGCTGGCTGGCACTCCCACGGCGAAGGACTCCTGGGTGAAGGCGGCCAGCACCGTCCAGGGCATGGCCGTGCTGCGCCGCATGATGGTGGCCGCCGCCCGCATCGACGACCTCACCACCGATGTCACCGCCGAGACCGTCGACCGCGTCCTCGACACCGCCGAGGCCGAGATCTTCGCCGCCACCAACCGCAGCCGCTCCCGGATCCCGCAGTCCCACCCGCTGGCCGACGTCATGGAAGGCGCCCTGGATGAGATCGAAGCCATCGGCAGCCATCCCGGCGAGACCGCCGGCATCCCCACCGGCTTCAGCGACCTCGACCTTCTCACCGGCGGCCTCTACCCCGGCCAGCTCATCGTCGTCGCCGGCCGCCCCTCCATGGGCACCTCCACCCTCGCTCTGAACCTGCTGCGCTCCGCGGCCATTAAGCACAACCTGCCCGCAGCCTTCTTCGCACTCGAGTCCCGCCGCACCGACCTCACCATGCGACTCCTAGCCGCCGAAGCCCGCGTCGCCCTGCACCACATGCGCTCCGGCACCATCACCGACGACGGACTGGACCCGCCTCGCCAAACGCATGCCCGCGGTCTCCGGCGCCCCGCTCTACCTCCAGGACAACTCCTACGCCAACTTCATCGAGCTCCGCGCGCACTGCCGACGCTTGCACCGCCAGCACGGCCTGAAGCTCATCGCGGTCGACGACCTGCAGTTGCTCAACTACGGCACCCGCCCTCTCGGATCCCGTTACCAAGAGGTCTCCGAGATCGCCCGCAGTCTGAAGAACCTGGCCAAGGAGCTTGAGATCCCCGTCATCGCCGTCTCCACCCTCAACCGCGGCCCCGAACAGCGCGCCGACAAGGTGCCCTTCCTCAGCGACCTCCGCGACTCTGGCGCCCTGGAGGACAACGCCGACCTCGTCATCCTCATCCACCGCGAAGAGATGTACGAGAAGGACTCACCGCGCGCTGGCGAAGCCGACCTGATCGTCGCGAAGCACAGGTACGGGCCCACCGCAACCATCACCACGGCTTTTCAAGGGCACTACGGGCGCTTCGTCGACATGGCACAGGAGTAGCCACCCAGTACGAACCGATACGGCGGGCGCCGGTTACGGCCGGGTGCGAAGCAGCTCGGGGACGCGGCTGGTCTGCCCGAGCCAGGTGGCGACGTCCTTGTCGATGTACTCGACCAGGCGCGGGACCTCGGCGTGGGCCTCCAGCAGCGTGAGCCGGCGGGTCCGGCCGCGGTCGGTCGGTCTGGCCTGGGAGAGGGACGCCGGACGATCAGCGGCTCGTGGTGGGCGGCCCGGTTGCGCAGGGAGCGGACATGGCTGGCGGTGGTGAACACGGTGCACCCGGGAGCGCGTGGCCGCGTACCTGCTTGCGACGCGGCTGGAGCAGCTGCGTGAGTGGCTGGCGGCGCGCACGAGCAGGCCGCGGCCGCGCCGTGGAAGGACGGCTGCCACAGCCTGCCGCGCGCCCCCTGGATGGCGAGGCGGCCGGGGCGATGATCGCGTTCACCACCGAGCTGAGCGGCGTCGACCTCGCGCGCCAGGCTGTGGCAGCCGCCAGGAGACGCCGAAGTGGAACGTCGGCCAGCGCCGCTTCCTGCTACGGGTTGCGGTAGCGGTCGTGCAGGATCTCAACGGTGTTGGTCCACACGCCGTCGGCCTGCTGGGGCAGATAATGACCGGCGTGGTCGGCCAGCCGACGGTAGAGCGGGTGCATGGTTCCCGCCTCATCCGTGATCAGGGCGGTGAGCAGAGCCGGGCGCTGAGGCTTCGGGCTACGGGGGCGAGCGGTCGGCTTGACCCGCCGAAGCACCTGCACCTGATCGGATTCCGTCAGCTCGCCCAGCCCCTTGACCTGGGCGCACAGGCTGGTGAACGTCACGGTTTTACCCAGCCGGGCCGCGTGTTCCAACACGTCCCGGACACCGTCGGCGAGGCGGGCCGCGTCGAAGGACTCGGGCTGCGAGGCGGCGAACGGGACACGTGGCGGCCGGCCCGGCAGGGGCAGCCGGGGGTCACGCGGCATGGGCGCCGACAGTGTGGGAGCAGCCTGCCACGTCTGAACCTGGGAGCGCTGGTGATCAGTGAGCCAGCTGGATGCCTGCTGCGCGGCCTGCGTGAGCTGGTTGCGCTGGCGGGCCGCGATGCCGCGGATCCCGCGGGCCTTCTGCTGCGCGAGGTCGCCCAGCAGCCGCTCGACCTTTTGCAGGGCCTTGCGCTCGTTGAAAGTCGGTTCGCGCGGTGTCGGCACCCCAACGGCGCGCTCCAGCCGCAGCAGTGCGTCGACCGCCGCCCTGATCAGGTCGTTCTCCTCAGCGGTGGCCCCACCGTGCGTCACCTCTTCCGCCCGGTTCAGCCAGCGGCGGATCTCCGTGCGGCTGCGCCCGTCGTTAACCGCCTGCTCGAGGCCCGCCCTAACCGCCCCGCGGTCCTCCCGACGGGATGTCGTGCGCCTCATCGCGGAGCGGCACGGTCGGCCGGGCCTGCGGCACCGCCCCTTTGGGCGCCCTCACGCCGATGGGCCGCCGCGTGGTGCGCAGCCGGTGGATCTCCTCCACGGCCGGGGTGGTCAGGCCAGAGTCGGTGAGTTCCACCTCGTGCAGCTCGAACCACTCGGTCGTGCCGCCGTGGCGTTCGGTGCCGACCTGGATCCGGCGCCGGGTGCCGTCGGGGACGAGCTGGATGCGGTTGACGTATCCCTGCTGCAACAGCACGTCCGGGTCGGACGGCATCTCGGGCCCGAGCACCAGGCGCGCGTCGTCCTCTCCCGCCGGTACGGGGAAGCCGGGCGTCTCGGAGAGCAGGACCCGCAGGCCGGTACGCCCGGCGGGCGTGAAGAGCACTTCTCCACCGATCGTGCCGTCCGCGTCACGCGGGATGACGGCGGTGGCGGTGATGTCCTGCTCCTCCATCCACTTCAGCAGGCCGTGCTTGATGTACAGGTGGTCCGCGCTGGAGACACCGGATGCCTTCCGGGCACAGGTGGAGGTGTGCTCGGGGTCCGGCACATGGGCGAAGTGGCACGCGCGGTCGGTGTAGAGCTTGGTGGTGAGCTGATGGCCGCACCCGCCCAGCCAGACACCACACCAGTAGGTCTCGCCGGCATGGCGGGCGCGGAAGCCGTCGAGCTCTATCGCTTCCATCGGGAGGACCACGGGGAGCTCGGAATCGGCGTGGCCGATCACTGCGGTCTGCACTCGGCGTTTGTCCAGGGCCATGCAACCTCCAGCCGTGCTGGAGACGGGATCCGTCTCCGATCGGCGCCACGGCCACGCTGCCGGACGCCTAACTGGCTGACGGTACCTCCGACCACCGACAGCGCAAGACCGTTGAGACCACGTCGGCGGTGACGCGGCGGTAGAAGGCTACCGCTCCGTTGGACGGCTACCGCCGCGCTATCGATGCGCACCGCCAGGCCGCAGCCACGGAGGCCGCCCGCTGCGCCGAACAAGCAGGGGCGACCGTGGCCTCGGCGCCTTCCCCGCGGTAAGCGGCCGGTGAGGTGGCATGAGACGACGTCGTCGAGGCGCAGCTCCGTCTCCGCTCGTCGGCCCGGCCGTCACTCGTTCGGCCGATGGTCGTTTCAGGGGGTGAGCAGCCGTTTCCGAGGGCGAGGGAGGCCCGGTGGGTCCATCATTTGTAATCGAGAAGCTGGAGTTCCAGCGAGGGGAGGTCTGGCAGGTCCGCTACTTCAAGGGCCTGGTGACCTTCCTGGTGGGCCACTCCGGAGCGGGGAAGTCCACCGCCTTGGAAGCGCTGCTCTACCCGCTGGGCCTGACGACGGCGACGATCATGCCGGAGGTTGCCGCCTGCGCCCAGATCCGGCTCACCTTCCGCGTTGCCGGCACTCGCTGGCAGGCCACCCGCAGCCCCGCCAACGCGAAGGCACGGGTGTCGCTGAAGAACCTCGACGACGACACTGAGCACTCGCTGCCGGTGAAGAGCACGAAGGCCGGCGAGGTGACCGCCGGCGCCTTCGTCCAGGACCTCCTGGGCCTGCCGCGGGCTGCCCGCGGCACCACCCGCCTGGAACTCGATACCTACTACAACACCGTCCTGGCGCTGCGACAGCACACCATCGCCTTCGCCTTCCTGGGCGGCGGGAAGGACGAGGAGCGCATCCTGGCGCTCGAGGCCATCTTGGGCCTGTGGAATCCGGACCTCGCCGGCCTGGAGAAGAACGCCGCCGAGACCACCTCGCGCTTCACCAAGGCCAAGGCGGAACTTGCGTCGTACAAGAAGCTGCGGGACAGGGGCAGCGTCGCCGACCCAGACCGGCTCCGCAGTGACCTTGAGCAGAAACAACGCGAGCACACCGCAGCGGCCGAGGCCTGGCAGAGGGCTGACGCGGCCCTGAAGGCCGCGATCGGGGAGCACGGCCGGCTCGTCGCCCTGCACAAGGAGGCCGACGCCGACCGCCGTAAGGTCGGCAAGAAGGCCACGGCGGCTCATGAGAAGCTGCACGGCACGACCGCCGAGCACGCCCAGGCCGAAGGCGCCCTCGGCGAGCTCCTCGAGCCGCCCACCGAGGGCTGCTCTCGGTGCGGCCAGGCCCTGCCCGAGCGGGAGCCGGGTCGGTGCCGGCAGTGCGGGCAGCTCTGCCCAGACGCCGCCGACCAACGCGAGCGGAAGATCGCCGCCGCCCGCGAGGAAGAGTGAGCGCCTAAGACTGAAGCTGCAGGGCCTGCGAGACGCCTTGACCTCCGCCTCGGCGGCAGCGGACCGGGCTGAGGAGGCGGCCGCCGCCGCGCTCAAGGCACGCGACGCCTACGACCAAGACCGCCTGCAGTTGGCCCGAGCCGCCGCCCAGCAGGCCGAGAAGACCGCTCACGGACTGAGCCGCGACGTCGCCCGGCTCAAACAGTGGCTGGACTCCTCCACCTACCTTCACCGATCAGCAGAAGGTGGTCGATATCGCCAAGACTGCTATGGAGGACGCCAAGGCCGCCCGGGACGCCGCCCTCACCGCGCACGAAGCGCGGCGTAAGGAGCTCATCGCCCGCTGGACCGAGTTCTTCCTCAACCGGCTGCAGCAGATCAACCCCGATGTCGAGATCGCCCACATCGACCCCGCTGACTTCACCACCCATGTCAAGGAACGCGACCAGCCCGACAAGGCCTTCACCGAGAGCTCCGTCGCCGGCAGCCCCAAGGTCGTCACCAACGTCGCGATGCTGCTGGCCCTGCGCGACCTCGGCCGTACCGAGGCAACTGTCCACGTCCCCCCGCTGCTGATCGTCGACTCGCCGCTCGCCGATCTCGGGGCCGTCGACCAGGCCACCGGGCTGCGGCTCATCGACACCCTCATCGACGTCGCCGGGGACCCCTCGGCGGACGGATACGGCTGCCAGGTCATCGCCGCCACCAACGACCCCCTGCCCCGCGCCTACCCCAGGGCGTCCGCGACATCTCCGTCGACACCGACAACCGCTTTTTCGACCACGCACCCCGCACGGACTACTGACCACCACCGCCACCCGCACCGCCTGAGCCGCTCCGCGACCGCTGAGAGCCCGCCCCTCAGCGGTCACACGCGCATGCGTGGAGCAGCACCTAGTCCGTGCAGGGCACCACACATATGCGGCAAAGGCCGACTGCTCTGCGCACGGGGGCGAGCGGCTAAGACTGCTTGCGGCGTTCCTCGGCTTCGCGAGACACCTTGTTGACCAAGTTCCAGAACGCGTCCGCCTGTCCTCCGCGCGAAGCTGAGCGAGGAACGGCCCCGACACCGAAGAGCTGGGCTACACGTCGCTCCCAGCAACCACGGCATTGACAGTCGCCGGCGGTGTGGGCCGGATGCGTCCGGTCGGCCGTCTCGTAGACCAGGGCCGCGAGGGCTTCCGCCCGCTCCCTCCACTGCCGCGCGTCGGAATGGGCCCTCGATGCCTGCTCCTCTGCGCGCCGCTTGGCACCGATCATCGCCCAGTCAGGGCCACCGCCGTAGTAGCTCACCGCTCGCCCTCCACTTGCTGCACCCCATGTGCCTCACACTGGACAACGGCGTCTTCGGCGAGCAGGACACGCGACACCAGGCCTTCGACGTCGTACCACCGCTGCCCTTCACTCGCTGCCCAACCGAGGGCCGACACGGGTCCAGCCGCCAGCCACCTGACGGCACCAGCCCCGCAGTGGCCCCCAGCCAGCTGCGGCCCGCCGCCTGGCCGTGTGCCGCCACCCCTTCCTCGCGGCGTTCAGCTTCTGCCGCTACGCCCGGCAGGCGTCAACCATCGTGCTCTGCAGTCGCCCGTCTCGGTGATCTCCGGCCCGAAATCCGTCGTGGTGATGTGGCCGTGGCCAGACTCGCGCTCGTGACCGACCCGAACACCGCCGACATCCTCTCCGAGGACGCCCCCGAGGGGACAGGCCAAACGACGGCCGGCACCGGAAGGCCCCGGTTCCCGCTCGTGCGCTGGGTGCTCGCTCGGCGTACGACGTAGGCAGGCGCGGCGCCTGGCCTCCGACTTCGGCGAGGGGATGGACGCCCGGACCGCGTGGGTGATGGCCCGCCTGGCCCGGCATCCGGACGAGCACGTCTACGCCATGGCCCACCTCGACGACGACCGCCGGGCCGCAAACTGACCAGCCGGTCTTCGGCCCGCGCAGCGCGTGGCTTACTCAGGCACCAGAACGTCAGCAGGTATGCCACGGATACACCGGCGGGGCTTCACTCGCTGCGGCGGAGCCGGGCGGCACGCGGACCAAGCTCTCCCGTGGGGCGCCGAACTTCACCGCGCCGGTGTTGGTGATGAAGCCGAAGCGTCGATAGAACGCCTCCAGCCGGCCCACGTCCCCACCGAAGGCGTCACTCGGGCTGAGCGTCACCGGCACGCCCTGTAGGTCGGCTGCGGCGGTGATGTGTTGCATGACGCGGCTGCCGATCCCGGTCCCTCGTCGGCTCTCCGGGAGGACGATCGAGAAGAGGACGAGGTACGGGCCGTGATCGATTCCCAGCTCAAGGCGCACACTCGGGTAGGTCGCCCGTATCTCCTCGGCCAGGGCCTCGGCCCATGATCCTGCTTGGTCCGTCACGTGGCGCTACTTTCGGTGGGGCGGCCGACGGGATCGCCGCTCTCGGGCAGGAACTCGGCTCCGTCACGTTTACGGCGTAAAGAGGCCCCGCCGGGTGCGCGACTGAGGGGGCCGTGGAGGCGGACGAAGGCAGGCGGAGCCGTCCCGCGTCGAAGCAGCCCGTCAGGAGGTCTGCGCGTCGGTGGGTGCGGGGTCCAGGGAGTCGAGGAGCTCTCCGAAGGTGATCTCCTCTTCGTCGTACGCGAAGGTCATCGCGGCGGCGAGCGCTGCCCACCGGTCGGTGCTCCGGCCGCAGCGGTCCAGCAGGATCTGCAGCGCGACCTCGGGTTCGCTGCGGGAGAGGACCTCGTCGGCGGGGATCTGGAGCAGGTGCTCCAGGGTGTGGTGCCGGGACTTGACGGCCCGGTAGATCTCGGAGCGGGAGAGGATGTCGCCGGGGCGCGGGGGAGTCGAGCCAGGACTGCAGGACGGCCGCGGGGTCGGGGTGCTGGTCGAGTTCGTCGACGCTCACCAGGCGCAGCACGCCGTCGTCTTCGTCTCGTCGGCCGGGACGCGCCTGCCGCGGCCAGGAACCAGTCGGAGCTGTCGGCCTTCTCGCAGATCCAGGCCAGCTCTGCGGGGTGCAGGACGTCCAGGGCGTCGGCGACGGCGGCGTGCGGGGTGTGCGGGTTGGCGGCGAGGGCGGTCAGGGCCTGGACCCGGCGGTGTTCGGAGTGGCGTTCCAGGAGCCGGGCCGGGCGGTCGTGGTGGGGGTCGGTGTTGTCGAGGACGCGGATCAGGGTTCGGCTCGGCGTGGGGGAGACGACGGCCGGCTGATCGAGCCGGGCGAGCTGGGCGCAGGCTCCGGTGAGGTGGTCGGGGTTGGCGCTGAGGAGGGCCAGGTCCTCGGCGAGGCGCAGGACGCGGCCGTCGAACTCGTAGTCGCCCTCCTGCTTGTCGGACCAGGTGAGTGGCTGGCCGCGTGTGACGAGAGCGTCGGCGGCCGCGTGCAGCTGGTCAGCGGCCAAGTCGGCCAGGCGCGGGTTGCTGCGGACGCGGTTGGCGATGTGGTGCAGGGTCCGGCGGGCGGTCACCTGCGGGGTGGGCAGATCGGCCAGCTCGGGCAGGCACAGGGCCGGAAGGCAGGCGCGCAGCAGTTCCTCGCTGAGAGCGGGCGCCGGATCGGCGGGAAGCTCCTTGCCATCTGGCTCGGAGGCGTGGAGGTGGGCGTCCTCGAGGGCCTGCGTCTCCGCCTGGTCCAGCAACAAGTGCTGGACAGCCGCACCAAGTACGGGGTGCGCGGTGAGCTGCGCCCACCGCTCGGGGCAGCGGGCCAGCATCGCCCAGCCTTCGCGGCCGCCCAACTCCAGCGACCAGTCCTTCGACCATGCGGACACAGCCTCCCAGCCCTCTTCGGGCTCAGGGTGAAGCAGGTACGCGGCGAGCGGTGTGAGACAGGCTTCCAGGACGGCGTCGAACAGTTTCTGCGGCACGGGCGGGACCGGAGCGGCGGCCTTGGTGCGGGTGTAGCGGTCGGGGTCCCAGTCCTGGACGACCTGCTCCACCTCGTGGCTGGGCAGGCGGGGCAGGAGCGCGATGGCTGTCTCGACCTGGCCGGGGTGCCGTGCCAGTGCGGAGATCAGCCCGGTCCAGGCCCGGCGGTGCCGCAGGATGGCGGGCGCGTCCGCGGCGGTCACGGTGCCGTCGGCCGCCAGGGCGGCGAGCGTCTTCTCGTCGGCGTGCACCAGGAGCCGGCCGCGAAGTCGCTTGGCAGAGGTACGGGCCAGCAGCGCGGGCAGCGCGGCCTTGAGGGCTTCCTCCCGCCACCGGTCGGCCTGGGCATCGAAGCCGTCCGTCGTCGTCGCTGGAGTGCACAGGGCTTCGATCACCGTCTTGAGGGCTTCCTTGGGCAGGTCCTCGCTCATCGCGAGCTCCCGCCACAGCGGGTACGTACGGGCGTTGACCATCCTCAGGTCCCCTCTCACTCCTGACCCGACGTCACTGCCTGGTCGCCATCCGTGGAGCGACCGTACGGCGCACCCGGGCCCGAGCGGGGCGCGATCCACGAAGTCACCCCCGCCGCGCGCACGGGACCCGGGCTGCCCTCCAGTGCCGCTGCCAACGAGCGATGTGACGAACCATCCTCTACCGCGTTTACCGGTCGATACAGCAGCAACTTCGACACAGGCAGGCGTAATGGGGAAGAGAGCACAGCAGAAGCGGGCGGCCAAGCATGCGAAGCAGGCCAAGCAACGCAAAGCCGCGGCATCGCGGTCCGCCGCCACGTTCGCGGCCGTGGCCGCGAACCTGCCGCAGCTGACGTCAATGGACGACATCCTCTTCGGGCCGCTGGCCACCCCGTGGGGCGACTTCACCGACACCTACGCGACGGTCTCCGACGCCCTCGCGGCGGCCGAGGAAGCCGGCGGTGTCCTGTCGTGCTTCTCCTTCGACGACTCCGGCGAATACGAGCGCAGCCTGCGCCACGGCGCGGACGGTTGGACGTATGAGGTGGCGCTGTACCCGCGGGGGACCCTGCGGGACCTGGTGAAGACCAGCTGGCTGGACGCCGACGACCAGGACCAGGCCGTGGAGCAGCTGCACCGCGCCCTCGCCGCGTACGTGCCCGAGAACCTGCGCCACCCCGAACTACAGAGCGTGCAGCGGCCGTCGACCACGAGCGTGCCGCGCACTCGGCTGGGCGCAGAGCCTGCCGACGGCGGGGATGCAGACGTGGGAGGACGTGCGCCTGGCGGAGAAGGACCTGCCCCTGTTCACCCTGGCTCCGCTCGCCGACGGCCCCGGCCGCTCATACGGGCCGCTGCCCGAGGAGACCTTCGCCCTGTTCCGCGCACACGGCCTGAGGGCCCGCGACTGCGCCGGCTGCGTACGCCGGACACCGACCGGCACCCGCACTGGCCGGGCGTGCTGGTCAGCGTGGAAAACGAGTACGGGCCGGTGTGCGAACGCTCCCGCCTGGAGGGCGAGTCCGTGCAGCGGGTCGGCCACGTCCTGGACGCGCTCGCACGCCCGGCCGGGAAGCTGACCGGAAAGGAGCAGAAGGTCCAGTGCCAGCACTGTTCCGTGCACGTCACCGAGCAGCACCCCGACTGGCCCGGCGTGTGGACCGAAGCCGGCGGAGACTGCCGCCCGATCTGCGCCGTGGTCGGCTCCGGCTGCTCCGACGACCTGTCGTACGACCTGGTCGACTGCGTCTACCCGCACGTCCCCGCCGCGCCGGCGAGGGCCCGGCCGCCGCCGCCATCGCCGCCGCGAAGAAGGGCGGCTACTTCTTCCAGCCCCGCCTGCCGAGCTTCCTCGAGGGCTGAGCGCAACCTTCAAGGAGCGCCAAGAGCCGTGGGCTGCTGAAAGACGTGAGGCCAGGTGGCCCGGGGCACTACTGAGGAGCCTGGCCTGGCGCATACACGGGGCGGCGCTCGCCCTTGGCGGCAACAGTGTCTCCGGGTGCCGAATCGGGCAGCTCCCGGTGGCGTCGTTAGCCTGGCGCTGCTGGGCACGGATCTCCTCAAGCGACGTCGGCGTCTTGTGGTTGCTCCCTGCCTGACCTTCCGCCCGGTGCTCGCACCAGTGCGGACCACCTTCGCTGAAAGGACTTCTTCCACATGGGATCGACCGAGCAGTCGTCCGTGCTTACGGTGGCGGAGCTCCTGGTGAGCAGTGGGTATGAGCTGGCACGCAGCTCCGGGCCCCGGCTGGATCTTCCCACGGGGTTGAAGGGGCTCGACGTCGCGATGGGCGGGCTGGAGCCGGGCACGCTCACGGTCCTAGCGTCCCGGCCGGGCCTGGGCAGGAGCACCCTGTTGCAGAGCATCTGCCAGTGGAACGCCGGCGGCACGTTCTTGGGCGGGTTCCCGAAGGCTGAGGAGCGAGAGGTGGTTCCCGTCCTGTTCGCGTCAGCGGAACAGATCATGGTCCGCACACTGTCCGCAGCCGCCCGGGTGGCCAGAGACCGCATTCGTACGGGCGAGTTCGTAGACGAGGACATCCGTCGGCTCAAACGCGCGCAGTCGCTCCTGGAGGCAGCCCCGCTGTACATCCTGGCCCCGGCCGTGTTCACCGACGGACAGCTGGCGGGGCACGCCCGGCGCCTGGTGGGCGAGCACCAGGTCCAGTTGGTCGGCGTAGACGGCCTGGAAGCCATGGGACCAGGTCTTTCCCCGGGCCAGGCAGCCCGGGCCCTCAAGGCCCTGGCCCGCGAGCTGGCCGCCCCCGTCATCGTCACCGCCCCGCTGTGGGCCGTGTCGCGGCGGCCGCACTGGATGCCGGCCCTGGAAGACCTGCACGACGAGGTCGCCTTCGCCGCGGACACCGTGGTCCTGGTCCACCGCGAGGAAGCGTACGACCGGACGGCCCGGCCCATGGAAGCCGACCTCATGGTCGCCAAGGCGCGGAGCACCCGGCCCGCCATCGCAGCCGACATCGCCTTCCAGCCCCACTACGCACGCTTCACCGACATCGTGGCCGGATAAGGGGAGACTCTGACGGCCGAGGCCGCCGCGCCGGACCCCTCACCATCTGCGGCATGCAGTGACCCGCTCGCTCTACTCGCACTGGCCAGCGCCCGCGCACGTGCGGCATGAATGCCGCCATCACGACGGCGAGCGCACTGCGCGGCACGGGCTTGAGCAGATCACCACCCCCTGTTACTGATGGTCGTCGCGGCGTAGCGTGACGGGTACACGTCTGGTACACCGTGCGCCGCTGCCGCGGTGAGCGTCGAAAGAGGGGGAGCCGTGCGGGCAGGGACCGTGCTGGACGGCCGCTACCGACTGATCGAGCCGATCGGTGCGGGCGGCTTCGGTCAGGTCTGGAAGGCGCACGACCCCAAGGTCGACCGGCAGGTGGCGGTCAAGGTCCTCACCGTCGACGGCGGCGCGGATCTCGACCGGCAGGTGGCCCGGTTCGCCCGCGAGGCTGCGGTCGCCGGCGGTCTGTCCCACCCCCGCATCGTCATCGTGCACGACTTCGGATCCGCGATGTACGACGGGCGCCACCACGCCTACCTGGTGATGCAGCTGCTGCCCGGCAAGTCGCTCAGCACGGTCCTCGAGGCCGGGCGGCTCCCCTTGCCGAAGGCCATGTACACGGCGGCCTGTGTCGCCGACGCCCTGGAGGCCGCGCACGAAGCGGGCCTGACTCACCGGGACATCAAGCCGTCCAACATCATCGTCCGCTCCACCGGCGAGGCCGCGGTCGTCGACTTCGGCATCACCAAGGGAAGCGACGCCCGGCACGACATCACCACCACCGGCGTCCTGATCGGCACCCCCGCCTACATGGCTCCCGAGGCCCTGTCCGGCACGTTCGACCACCGCTCCGACATGTACTCCCTGGGCTGCGTGCTCTACGAGATGGTCACCGGCCGCCGGCCCTTCACCGGCACCTCCTGGCGCCTGGTCAACCAGCACCTCACCGAAGACCCGGCACCGCTGCGCACCCTGCGGCCGGACGCCCCCGCGGAGCTGGAGCGGTTCACCAGCCACCTGCTGGCCAAGGACCCCGCCCAGCGACCGGCCAGCGGGCAGGTGTGGGCCGCTCTCAAAGAGATCAACGACCGGCACTTCGGGGCCACCCCGCCCAGCCGCGGCAAGGACCTCGCCCACGACATCGACGTCACCCCAGCGGAGGCCACCCACGGCGCGGTCATCCCCCTGCGGATCACCGCGCACAAGCCCTGCCCCGCCTGCGCCACCAGGACCGACGAGAAGGCGGCACGGTCCTGCACGACCTGCGAAGGGGGAGGCCGGCTCGATCCAGGAGCAGCACACCTACAAGGTCCGCATCCCCGCGGGCATCCGCGACGGCCAGAAGGTACGGCTCCGCGAGCTCGGCGGCCCCGGCAAGCACGGCGGTGCGCCCGGCGACATGTACGTCACCGTGCACATCATCGACTGATCAGCTTAGGAGCCTCCGGACCACTTGCCCGCTCCGAGCCGTCCCACAAGGGGTGAGTGGTCGTGAGGGAGGAGTGGCACGGCGAGTTCCGAGGGCCGCGCATTGCGGCGGGCGCGGACTTCCACACCTGGGGTATGAGAATCGACTTCCCAGACCACGAACCGGCCCAATAATAAGACTGCCCGCGGCTGTTGGGTTGGCCGCGGGCAGTCGTACGGTGATGCCTCAAGCGCGGGTGCGTCGTGATTCCCTGATGGCGTGAACGCCACTGATCGAGGCTGTGAGCCACAGCAGGGCCGCGCTGGCAGCAATCGAGGTCTCGACATGTGCTGCGGCGGTTGCTGCTATGTAGACAGCGGCTCCTACGAGGACGCCAGAGGCGATCGAGGCCACATCACGCCACGGCGGCACAACCGAAGCCCGTCCCGCGATTAGCCGGATCGCGATGGACAGGACGACGGCGATACAGGCGCTGTACAGAACCCACATGAACAAGAACCCCAGCTTCTACTTGCAGTAGCCACCAGAATACTCACCCGGCACGAAGAGCCCGCCGGCGAACTTGATCTTGATGCAGCGCTTGTTGTTCTTGGCGCTGGTCGCCACCTTGGTGATGGCCGCGGCGTGCATGCCCACATAGGCGTTCAGCCCCGGGGGCAGGGCCCAGCTGCCCATTGCCGCGAGTGCACCGTTGTTGGCAATCTTCTTCGTTTCGCTCTTCTTGAAGTAAGCGGTGCCGGTGACCCAGCCCCAAGTGAACTTGGGGTCCGCAACCACAGGGAAGGCTGTCTTGTCGTTGGTCTCTACGGTCTGAACGATGTCGTTGCCGTCCAGCTTGTAACTGGTGGGCACAGACTCGCCATTGGCGTCCTTGGCCCACGGAGCTTCGATGGTGGCGACGGGGAGGTACACGCCTTCGCTGGCTTCACGGGTGATCTCGAAGCCGCCCTGTCCGTCTTCGGTGATGTCCGCGCCCTCAGGCAGGTTGAGCCGGAAGCGGTGAGCTTCGGGAGCCTTGTCATCCTTGAGTGTGACCAGGGTGCGGGCGCGCCATCCTTGGTCGGCTGGACGGCGATGTCAGTGGCAGTAGCGGCGTTGGGGTAGACCACGGTGCCCGCGCCAGCCTTAACTCCGGCCACTTCCTGGGTGCCTGGCAGGGTGAGGCCGAATGAAGAGCCGTTGTCGTCGGCGGCCTGGATGGCGCCATTCGCCTTATCCGGCGCGGTGACCGTAAGTGCAGTGCTGTTGATGGCGGTAGTCGCCTTGGCCGGCGTACCCGGGGCTGCTGTGGATGCAGCGATGTCGGCCGTCCCCGTGGCCGTCTCCACGACAGCGGCCGCCTGCGCCGCGCCCGCCGGGTGCGGGGCGTCGGCGTTGGCCGGGATCGCGGAGGCGAAGAGTGCCGCCCCGGCAGTGGCAGATATAGCAGCGATGGAGAGCTTGTTGAACTGGCGACGGTGGGTGCTGGTCTGCACGCGCCGTACTCCTTTGAACAGTTTTTTTCAGGCATTGCTTGCAGCTCGGCCCTTGTGGGGCGAGGGGTGCGAGCCAGGCCTTCGGTCAAGATCAACTTAATCACGTACGTGTAGAGACAAGCTGTGATGGAAGCCATAATTTCCGCCTCGGGTTTTCCTCAACCTCGGTGGCGAGCCTCTTGGGCCTTCCGACGTATGGTTCAGGGCTGGTATGGCCTAGCAATGCAAGGATTGGCCAGGAGCGTATGCAGCTACGCTTCCGCCCTCCGTCCAGATGCGCCCGCACCCCGTGCAGTGCGCGACCGGGGCCCGGCCTTCGCCGCCGTGGACGTCGATTGCACCACCGCAACCGTCGTGCCGCTGCTCCAGCGTGCGGCGCAGCGCCGCGATGTCCAGGGCCCGCTCCACCCGCTCGGCCGCGCCCGCGGCAACCCATGCCGATGTCGCCGCCTCCTCCCTCTCCGGAAGCGCTGTGAACGGTCCCGAGGCGCGGGTGATGCGGGCCAGCAGCCACAGCGCGCGTACGTCACCGTGCGCCGGCCGGTGTACCGCTACCGCCGCGGGTCCAGCGCGTGCTGCGCGCGAGGACGTCGCGCGCGCGCGATCGGCGGCCGGCCACCCGCGCGGTGCGTAGCTCATCGGGGAGCGCTAGACGACGGCGGCAGTCTGGTCGCGCACTCGACGAGAGCGGCCTCGACGGCGCGCATCGTGTCGAGGATGTGGAGACGGACGGGCGCCGGTCGTTCGCCGAGTTGCGCGTGTCCTGGCGTGTCATTGCCCGAGTCGGCCCAGTTGCTGAACGATGTCTTCGCGGCCGAAGAGCGGCGTGCCTGCCGCCTGCAGGAACAGGTTGATCCGGTGGGGGGCGCTGTGCCGCGGCGCGTCCGGTGACACGATCAACAGCTTCTCGACCTGATGCGTCCCTTGGAGTGAGGGGCGCTTGCCCGTGGCCCGGGCTACGGCGAGCCGGAGGCGGGCGGGCTCCAGCTGCCAGAACTCCGCGACGTGTCCGTGCTCGCATTCGAGCGTGGCACGCGGCCCGTCCGCTTGAACAGCGCGCACACGGTCGTGAGCTGGCGCGGGCACCGCAGCGCCATGATGCTGCCGGTGGTCACGATCTCGATCCTGCCGGCCTCAACCACCAGCGGGCCGTCCTCCACGGTGGGCGCGGTGGCCTCCTGGCGCGCGTCGGCGCTGTAGGTGCTCAGGAACTCCGCCAGGCGCATGGCCGCACCGCGCATGGCCGAGGGGCCGGGCGCCGCGCTCGACATCGTCGGACAGCATGCTCGCGCCGAACCTGTACTGATTCCGTGCCGTGTTGAAGATCTGCTGAAGAGGTGCGTCGTGGGGTGACAGAACATCAAGTCCCCGTCCTGTCGCCGTCAGAGCATGGTCGATCTCGGCGATGATCTGCGGCTCACGGTCGGTGGGCCCCTCCAGTGCCTCGCGCAGCTCCTCAAGGGGTACCTCATGCGGCCGCCGCGCTCCCGCAGAGGTCCGGGCATACAGGAGCAGGGCCAACGTGCACAGCTCTGCGGCAGCCAGACCGTTCTGCCCCCAGGGGCGCCCGGCCAGGATCCGCGCCGCCTCGGTCACCGCGGCCCTCCACGGTGCGGGCGCCAGCGAGGTGAGCAGGAGACTCATCTCCACATCGAGGTCGTAGGCACTCGAAGCGACGGACTCGGGCGTGCGGGCATCAGACATGGCCCCATGGTGCCCCCTCGGCCCAGCCCTTCGCGGGCTGACCACCAACTCCCGGACCCGGTCGGTACATTGCACCGCTATGCAGCCGATCACGTTCCGCCGGGGCCGCCAGGAGTGGGACAAGCGTTCCCCCTCCCTGCTGCACGTCTACATCACCGTTGACCTGGGGCGTCAGCCCGAGCTCGCAGCACTGGTCCGCGGCGCCCGCGACGTCCTCGGCGGCTTTCCCCTCAGCCACGTCCAGGACAGGTGGCTCCACATCACCCTGGACCAGATCACCGACCAGCCGGCCGCCCTGATCCCGCCGTCGGAGCGCGACGTCCTGGCCGCCGAACTCACCACCGCCCTAAGCGCTGTCGAGCCGTTCGACCTCATGGTCGGCTCGCTGCTGTCCTCGCGCTATGGCGTGATCGCCGACCTCCATCCCGACGAGCACCTTGCCGCCCTCCACCGCCGTGTCCGCGACACCATCCGCACCGTGCGCGGCGAGGCCGCCGTGCATACCCCTGGGGCGTGCAACACCTGACGATCTCCTACGCCCACGCCGAAGCAGACTCCGACGAAGCCCAACGGTGCCTGCGACGCGTGCGGCCCGGCCACGCACCGCTGCACGTGGACAGCGTCCGGCTCGTGGACGTCACCGCCGACAGCACAGCCAAGACCATCACCTGGGATGAGCTGGCGAAGGTCCCGCTCGGCACTCACCTGTGAGGGTGGGTTCCTCGGCTCCCGGGGGGTGACAGATTTACCTATACAGGGGTGGGCGCTCGCGGCCTCGCTCGCTGTGGGACGACCCGCTCCGGGCTCTGAGGTGGGCCGTGTTGCTACCAGCTTCCCGCATCTCCGCCGCTGTAGAGGGCTGCGAGTTGGTGTGCGTGGTCGCCGGCGGTGCGGGCGGCTTGCCGCTGTTCTGGGATGACCCGCTCGTTGGCGGCCATGCCCGCCAGGAGATCCGACAGTGCCGCGGTCAGGGTCAGCATGCCGTCGTCGATGACCGGCTCGCCGATGCGGGCGATGAAGGTCAGATCGAACTCGGCGTGCAGGAGGAGCTCGCGGGCCTCACCGCGGCGGAGGTCGGCCCGATGGGCGGCGAGCAGCTCCGGACCGATGACGGGATCGAGCACGGCGCAGGCCGCTTCGGCGTAGCCGGTGCCGAGGATGCAGGTGTCCCGCGCAGGGACCGCGTGCTCGGCCTGGGCGATGCTGAGGAGCCCGGCGATGGCGAAGGTGCGGCGGGCCTGGGCGAGCAGCACGACCGGCGGGGCCGGGCGGCCCGCCACCAATGCGGTGAGGGCTTCGGTCTCCTGGGCGAGGACCTGTGAGAGGCGGCGGTCGTGGGCTCCGTTCGCGGTCATCTTCGACGGTAGCGCGGTTGCTGGCCGTTGAGAGGTGCCTCAGCAGCGTCGCTGTCCGACATGACGCTGGGCGGCTGGCGAGGGCCTCAGGGCTGAGTTGGGTCTCTTGAAGGTTCGGGCGGAGGGGCAAGGCTTCGGCACGACCCGTCCTCGCCAACTCCTCTGATTCCACGCTGGGTTGTGCCGCGAAGAATCATGCGGAGCCTCTTGCCCCCGCTGTACGCGTTGCGTACAGTCGGAGACATCAGACGTACGCAACGCGTACACCGGATACGGGAGGGCCCGCATGACCATCACCGTCACCAAGACCGCCGGAAACAAGGCGGAAATCACCTGGGACCCGAAGACCGACGACCCGCGCGGCTGGCTCGCCAAGATCATTGAGAACGGGAACCTCGAGGACGCGCTCACCTCGCTCGGCGACGAGCGGGAAGCCGGCGACACCGGCTCCGAGGACAACGCCCGCCGGCTCGCACACGCCACCAGCACCCTGGCCCGGCTGCTCGTGCGCCGCGAGCAGCACCTCGCCGTCACGCTCAAGAACACCTACCGCCTGACCTGGTCCCAGCTCGCCTCTGTGCTCTTCGAAGACCCCGGCAAGCGCAGCTCCGCACAGCACAAGTACGAGGCGGGCCTGCGTCAGATGGGCCGGCCGGTCAACGCGCCCACGCTCAACGACGCCCGCCAACGGCTCCGAAAACTGAACGGCCGGGCGCCGTCCACGGCCAAGCGACCGGCCGCCCCGCATCCACCCGACTCCGTCACCAGACAGGCGGACCTCGCCATGTTCGCAGCCGTTTTCGTCGCCCTCTGGGTCGGCCACACCATCGGGGATCACTGGGTGCAGTCCAGCGCCCAGAGCGCCGCCAAGGGCAAGCCCGGCTGGGCCGGACGACTTGCCGACGCCCGCCACGTCATCGGCCTGACCCTCACCAAGGCCGTGCTCCTGGCCCTCACCGCACTCGTCCTGGACCTGCACCTCACCGGCACCGCAGTGGCCGCCGGCCTCACCCTGGACGCCGCCTCCCACTGGTGGGCCGACCGGCGCTCCACCCTCGCCTGGCTCGCCAAGGCCCTGGGCCGCTCCGAGTTCTACAACCTCGGAAGCACCGCCCACCCCGCGCACCCGACCACCGCTGAGGGCAGGCCCGCCGTACACCTGGGGACCGGCGCCTATGCGTTGGATCAAAGCTTCCACACTCTGTTCCTCTTCTTCGCCGCCCTGATCATCGCCGCCCTCTGACGGACGGCAGCAAGCCTTATCAGCGCGAGCCGGCAGACAACGCATCCCGGACGCGGGTGACGGCGCAGACGCCTTCGTCGACACCGCCGCCCGCTGCCCCGCCCAACCCCACAAGGGAGGACCACATGACCGGCCACGACAACACCGAGCAGCCCGATCAGGACACCCTCACTCAGCTGAGGGAAGCCGCGGAAGCACTGGAGCGGTCCTCGCAGCAGCTCGCCGAGACCATCGCCGAAGCCGCTCTCCGTGACGGCGACGCCTGACCAACCTCCCTACCCTCAACCACTCAGGAGGACCTGATGCCTGCAACCCCTCAAGAGATCGCCGCTGCCGAAGCCGCAGCCGTCGCCAAGCTCGCCGCCGCACGCGAACAGATCGCCCAGGACGCAGCCGAAGTCCTGAAAAACGCCGGCTTCGAGGGCGCACCTTCGGCGGCTCCATCGTGCTGGGCGACCAGTACGGCATCACCAGCGGCATCCACCACGGCGACGTACGCCCCGGTCACCCCGACAACGGCTAGGAGCACCATTCCGTCGCCGTGGTCGGTCGACCACGGCGACGGCGTCGGTATCGGCCCACCTGATCCGTGCCTGCTCTCCGCCGGTGGTAAGTAGCGGCAACTGCAGCGTGGTAAAGCCGGATCCGGGATGGGACATCGGGTGTTCCATGGGCGGTGGTGGGCTGTCCCGTCACACGTCATGACCTGGGCAAAGACCGGCCGACCTCTGGATATTTGGTGGTGTCACATCTGTCCCATCGAAGGCAGACGCGGGGGAGCGCCCCACCAAGGTGCGCGGCCCTCGCGCTTTTCAGCTCGCGGGTCAAGACGCCGCCCGGCTCGTTTCGGGCGGCCGTCGTCTGCTGCCGGTCAGTCGCCAGCCGCGTGGGGGAGACCGTCGTCCAGGACGATGCGGATGGTTTCGCCTTGTCCGGTGACGTCGGTGAGTTCGGCCGCGATGCGGTTGTAGGTGGTCACGGCCAGTGCCCAGTCGCCCTGCAGCGGGGTGGCGGTGGAGCGGGTGTTCCACAGCTCGATGAGCAGGGCGATGAGGGAGCGTCCGGACAGGACGGTCTGGACGCGGCCTTCGTTGATGTCCTCGACTGAGGGCGGGGTGCGGAAGTGGCTGTGGTCGACGGCCAGGGCGGTGAGCCACTCCCAGGTGTCGCGGTGCGCGATCAGTTCGGCGGAGGCCACACCGGCGGCTTTCAGCAGCAGGACCCCGTGGGCGACCTGCGGATCTTCCGTGTCGGCGGAGGCCTGCGTCGTGGCAGCATCGGATAGACCAGCGAAGGCGCCGGTGCCCTGGTAGGCGGCCTCGATGGCACGCTTCAGAGCGAGGTCCTGGTCATCGCCGGTCTCGGGCTGCGGCCGGTGCTCGGCATTTTCCACGGTTCCCCCCTGGGAGTTGGTGTCGGTTGGGACGGGTGGATGCCTGTCGGCGCTGGCGGATGAGTCGTAGCCGGTCTCGGGTTCGGGCGGCTGCGCAGTCTCTGGGGTCCGCGTGCCCTCGCTGGAGGTGTCACCTGTCTCTTCGGGCGGCGCGAAGTGACGCAGAAGGTCGACAAGGTCCAGGAGCTGCCGGAGCTCACCGCGTGTCTCGTTCAGGTCGCTGATCATCCGGTCCTGACGGCGGCGGACCTCCCGGTTCTCCTCACGCAGTCCGGTGACGCCGGCCTGGAGCTGTTCCAGGATCTTCAGTCGGCTCTGCGTGACGTCACCGTGCAGCGCTGTCAGCCCGACCGTCGGGTCATCGAGACGATCGAGACGTGCGAGTTGCTGTCGTATCGCCTCCAGTTCCTTCATAGCGTCGCCGAACGCGTCTTTCCACCCCACGTGACCCCCTGATTACTCCGAGTATGTGACCGCCCATATCTCCCCACGGCGACCTGGGGTGACGCGACGGTTTCCAGCCCTTCCCTGGCCAGGACCCCCATTGCCGCCGTCGCATTGCACTGGTTCCAGCCGCGCAACAGGCTCGTGACCAAATTCGGAGCCCCGCACTAGCATGGGTACGGGTACGTACCCGTACCCTATTTGTATGGAGGGAGCCCGATGATGCCTGATGCCAATGTCCGCATTCCCGAGGAAGCCCGGGACCGGCTTGCCGCCATAGCGGCGGCGGTGGGCATGTCGCTGCGCGCCTACCTGGCCCGGCTCGCCGAGACCCTCCTCACCCCGGACGAGCGTGCCGTGCGGGCCGAGCAGGCCCGGGCCGCGCTGAAGCAGTGGAACGGCTACGCGCCCACCCACGCTGAGGAGCAGGACCTCGACAGCGAGCTGGACCGCCGCCTGGCCCAGGCGGCCGCCCGGTGAGCGACGCCATGCACATCGTCCTGGACGACACCGCGATGGCCGCGGCCGGTCAGGGCAACGTTCTCGCCTCCCGCCTCATCCACCGCGCCCACGCCCAGGCCGGCTGGTACCTGTACGCCCCCACGTGCGCGCTCGTGGAAGCCGACCGTGCCCGGCCGGGCACGGCGGAGCACCTGGCCGCGCTGCCGGGTGTCGCCGTGCTCGAACTGGACCTCCCGGCAGCCCTGGCTGTGGCCCAGCACGACACGTGGGCGGCAGCACACTGCCAGTACGCGGCCCAGCCGACTCCGGACCGCCCCGACGGAGCGGTCATCGCCACCACTGCGCCTGCCAGGTGGATCGGCGAGCCGGTCCACGTCCTCGTCCTCACCCCCTGACCTGGAGCCGGATTACCCGCCGACGCCAAGGTGGGCCCGGCGGGTCTGGACGAGGCGACGCCAGCGGGCGCGGACGGCTTCGGCCCCGTCGAGCCACTGCGCCGTGGAGGGGCCGGGCAGAGGGAGGCCGCCCATGTAGTGGGCGATGTCGGCGTAGTAGGCGTAGTCGCCGGTCCCGGCCAGTTCGTGCAGGCGGTCGATGACAGCACGGACCTTGTCCCGCTCGCCGAGGACGGAGTGGTGGAACGCGAGCGCAAGCTCCAGGACGGCTTCGGCCGCGGTGATGCCGGCGTCGCGGGTCTCGGCGCGCAGGTCGCGGGCGGCTTCGAGGCCGCGCAGAGTGCCAGCGTCACGGACGAGCGCCGCGAGGCACGGTGAGGCTGGTGGCGCGCAGGTCGAGGCCGGTGAGGAGCTGCTCGGCGAGGTGGAGTTCGTCGTCCGCGGTGTCGGGGTCGGTGAAGGCCAGAACCAGGGCGTACTGGGCTTGGCTGGTGGCGCGTTCCCCGGCAACGCCGTGCTGCTCGGCCTGGTCGCGGGCGGCGGCGTCGGCGCGGCCGCGCGATCCATGTCGCCGTGGGGCCAGAGGATGTCGCTTCGACGCGGTGCTGGAGGCCGGCCCAGCCGAG
>RBWT01000065.1 GCA_004010275.1 Streptomyces huasconensis | reverse complement strand
GTGCGTGCTGAGCGGCTTCGCGCGCTGAGCCACCGGTGGCGGTGATCGCCGGGGCGAGGCCAGCCCCGGGTTGGGGCCGGAGGCCGAGGGCGCGGGACCGAGGCTGAGGCGGGCGTGGTGCATGGCAGCGGGGTGGCTGGAGGCGGGCACGGGCGGCCCAGAGGCTACGGCTTCGGGCTGGGCCGCCGGGCCCGGGCTGAAGCCAAGCCCAGGGCGGAACGGGGCCAGACACCGCAGCTGCAGCCAGGCACCGCAGCCTGAGCCAGGCCGGGGCCGGGCCCCGCGCGGAAACGGGGGGTAAACGGGGTTGTGGACGGGGTCACGCCCGCAGCCGTAGGCCCCGTGGGGTGGCATGGAAACCGGCTCCCTCCAGGAGAGGGCCGAACGGGGAGGTCAGAGCCGCGGCGCCGTTGACCCGCTCCACCGTCACCGTGCCGAGCGCGCCCGCTCGGGCGGCTGAGGCCAGGGCTTCGGCGGCGGCGTGCAGGCGGGGGTCTTCGGCGACCGGATCTTCAGGGGAGGCGGGCCAGGCCAGGAGCGTCTTGCCGCCCCGCTCCATGTAGAGCGTCAGTTCGCCGTCGACCAGGACGACCAGGGAGCCCGCCTTGCGGCCGGGCTTGTGACTGGCACCGGCCGGCGGCTCGGGCCAGGGCAGTGCGGCGCCGTACGCGTTGGCGGGGTCGGCGGCGGCGAGGACGACGGCGCCTGGGCGTCGGAGGGGCGGCTGCCGTCCGTACGCTCCCGGGTGTTCGCCGTGGCGCGCAGGCGGTCCACCGCGCCGTCCATCGCGAACTGGGCCGCGCCAAGCCCCTCCACGACGTAACCCCGCCGGGCCTGACCGCTGTCTTCGAAGGCGGACAGGACGCGGTACACCGCCGAGAAGCCGCCTTCCACGCCTTCGCCGCCACCGCACCGCGGGTGACCACGCCATGCCGGTCCAGGAGGGTGCGGGCCAGGGCGTGGGCGCGCAGCGTGGGGTCGGGCTCGCGGGCCGGGAGCAGCGACCAGCGGCCCGCGACCGTCGGGGGGCCGGTGCGCGAGGCGGTGCGGGCGGCGGCGGTCAAGGAGCCGTACCGTCCGCGCGGGATGCCCCGCTTGGCGCGGTGAGCCGTGGAGCCCGCGGTGCGCCCGGAGCCGAGGAGCGAACGCATCGGGGTGAGGGTGTCGTTCGTGAGCCGTCCCGACCAGGCCAGGTCCCAGACCGCGTCGGCCAGTTGCGGGTCCGAGGCCTCCGGGTGGGTGGTGGCGCGGACCTGGTCGGCGATCTGGCGGAAGAAGAGGCCGTACCCCCCGGAGAGGGAGTCCAGGACGGACTGGTGCAGGGCGGTCAGCTCCAAGGGATGCGGGGGCGGCAGGAGCAGTGGTGCCGTGTCGGCGAGGTAGAGGGAGACCCAGCCGTCCTTCCCCGGCAGGGACCCGGCGCCCGCCCAGACGACCTCGCCGGCCGCGGTGAGTTCGTCGAGCATGGCGGGGGTGTACCCGGCGACGCGCGAGGGGAGGACCAGTTTTTCGAGGGCGGACGCCGGGACGGTCGCGCCCTGCAACTGCTCGACGGCGCGCACCAGTCCGTCGATGCCGCGCAGCCCATGGCCGCTCAGGTGCTGCCACTGGGGCAGGAACTGGGCGAGTGCCGACGGAGGTACGGGCTCCAGCTCATGCCGCAGGGCCGCCAGGGAGCGGCGGCGCAGCCGACGCAGGACCGCGGCGTCGCACCACTCCTGGCCGATGCCGGCGGGGTGGAACTCTCCTTGTACGACACGGCCGTTCGCCGCGAGGCGTTGCAGCGCGCCCTCCGTGACCGCCACGCCGAGACCGAAGCGGGCGGCGGCGGTGGCGGACGTGAACGGGCCATGCGTACGGGCGAAGCGGGCCAAGAGGTCGCCGAGGGGGTCCTTGACCGGCTCCGTGAACGCTTCGGGAACCCCCACCGGCAAGGCCGTGCCGAGGGCGTCGCGCAGGCGGCCGGTCGTCCTCGATCGCCGCCCAGTGGTCCGCCCCGGCGATCCGGACCCGGATGGCGCGGCGGGCGGAGGCCAGCTCGGCGGCCCATCCGGGTTCGGCGCCGCGCTCGGTCAACTCGGCCTCGGTGAGTGGCCCGAGCAGCCGCAGCAGGTCGGCGACGCCTTCGGAGTCCTTGACGCGCCGGTCCTCCGTGCGCCACTGGAGTTCCTGCTCCAGCTCGGCGAGGACGTCCGCGTCGAGCAGCTCCCGCAGCTCCGCCTGGCCGAGAAGCTCCGCGAGGAGGTGGGAGTCCAGGGAAAGGGCCGCCGCGCGCCGCTCGGCCAGGGGGGAGTCGCCCTCGTACAGGAACTGCGCCACGTACCCGAACAGGAGGGAGCGGGCGAAGGGGGAGGGCTCGGGGGTGGTGACCTCGACGAGGCGGACGCTGCGGGACTCGATGTCGCCCATCAGTTCCGTGAGGCCCGGTACGTCGAAGACGTCCTGGAGGCACTCTCTGACGGCCTCCAGGACGATCGGGAACGAGCCGTACTCGCTCGCCACTTCGAGCAGTTGGGCGGCGCGCTGGCGCTGCTGCCACAGAGGGGTGCGCTTGCCGGGGCTGCGGCGCGGCAGCAGCAGGGCGCGGGCGGCGCACTCCCGGAAGCGGGAGGCGAACAGGGCCGAGCCGCCCACCTGGTCGGTGACGATCTGGTTGACCTCGCCCTTGTCGAAGGCGACGTCACCGGCTCCGATGGGGGCCTTCTCCGCGTCGTACTCCGCCGCCGGCTCGGTCGGGTCCTGGTCGAGGAGGTCCAGGCCCATCAGGTCGGCGTCCGGCAGGCGGAGCACGATGCCGTCGTCGGCGTGCATCACCTGGGCGTCCATGCCGTACCGCTCGGTCAGGCGGGCACCCAGGGCGAGGGCCCACGGGGCGTGCACCTGGGCGCCGAAAGGGGAGTGCACGACGACGCGCCAGTCGCCCAGTTCGTCGCGGAACCGCTCGACCACGATCGTGCGGTCGTCCGGGATGTGCCCGCAGGCCTCGCGCTGCTCCGCGAGGTACGACAGGACGTTGTCGGCGGCCCAGGAGTCGAGGCCCGCGGCGAGCAGCCGCACGCGCGCGTCCTCCGGCGACAGCGCGCCGACCTCCCTGAGGAACGCGCCGAGCGCCCGGCCCAGTTCGAGCGGGCGGCCCAGCTGGTCGCCCTTCCAGAAGGGCAGCCGGCCCGGGACACCGGGGGCGGGGGAGACGAGGACGCGGTCGCGGGTGATGTCCTCGATGCGCCAGGAGCTGGTGCCGAGCGTGAAGACGTCGCCGATCCGGGACTCGTACACCATCTCCTCGTCGAGCTCTCCGACGCGGCCGCCGCCCTTCTTCGGGTCGGCGCCCGCGAGGAAGACCCCGAAGAGGCCGCGGTCGGGGATCGTGCCTCCGGAGGTGACCGCGAGGCGCTGCGCTCCGGGGCGTCCCGTGACGGTGCCCGCCACGCGGTCCCAGACCACGCGGGGGCGCAGCTCCGCGAAGGCGTCGGAGGGATAGCGGCCCGCGAGCATGTCGAGCACGGCCGTGAAGGCGGACTCCGGGAGGGAGGCGAAGGAGGCGGCCCGGCGGACCACTGCCAGGAGGTCGTCGACCTGCCAGGTGTCGAGCGCGACCATCGCCACCAGCTGCTGCGCCAGCACGTCCAGGGGGTTGGCCGGGACGCGCAGCGACTCGATGGAGCCGGTGCGCATCCGCTCCGTGACGACGGCCGCTTGGACCAGGTCGCCCCGGTACTTGGGGAAGACGACTCCGGTGGAGACAGCGCCCACCTGGTGGCCCGCGCGCCCCACGCGCTGGAGCCCGGAGGCGACGGACGGCGGCGACTCGACCTGCACGACCAGGTCGACCGCGCCCATGTCGATGCCCAGTTCCAGGCTGGAGGTGGCGACCACGGCCGGCAGCCTGCCCGCCTTCAGGTCCTCCTCGACCTGGGCGCGCTGCTCCTTGGAGACCGAGCCGTGGTGGGCGCGGGCCAGGACGGGCGGGGCGCCCTTGGCGGCACCGGACTCGGCCATCAGCTCGGCCGGGGAGTGATCCTCGGGGAGGGCCTCACCGGTCGCCCGTTCGTACGCGATTTCGTTGAGGCGGTTGCACAGGCGCTCGGCCAGGCGGCGGGAGTTGGCGAAGACGATCGTCGAGCGGTGCGCCTGGACGAGGTCGGTGATCCGCTCCTCGACATGCGGCCAGATCGAGGGACGCTCCGCCGCCGGACCGCCACCGTCCCCGGAATCGGCGACCGGGGAGCCGCCCAGCTCGCCGAGATCCTCGACCGGTACGACCACCGAAAGGTCGAACTCCTTGCCGGAGGGCGGCTGGACGATCTCCACCTTGCGCTGCGGGGAGAGATAGCGCGCCACCTCGTCCACCGGCCGCACCGTCGCCGACAGGCCGATGCGGCGTGCGGGCCTGGGCAGCAGCTCGTCCAGCTCCGCTCCAGGGAGAGGGCGAGATGGGCGCCGCGCTTGGTGCCCGCGACGGCGTGCACCTCGTCGAGGATCACCGTCTCGATGCCGGTGAGCGCGTCGCGCGTGGCCGAGGTGAGCATCAGGAAGAGCGACTCGGGCGTGGTGATCAGGATGTCCGGTGGGCGGGTCGCCAGGGCGCGCCGCTCGGCGGCGGGGGTGTCGCCCGAGCGGATGCCGACGCGCACCTCCGGCTCGGGCATGCCGAGGCGCACGGCCTCTTGGCGGATGCCGGTCAACGGGCTGCGCAGATTGCGCTCCACGTCGACCGCGAGGGCCTTCAGCGGTGACACGTACAGCACCCGGCAGCGCTTCTTCGGGTCGGCCGGCGGCGGTGTCGAGGCCAGCTGGTCGAGCGCGGCGAGGAACGCGGCCAGGGTCTTTCCGGACCCCGTGGGCGCGACGACCAGCACGTCGGAGCCCTCGGAGATGGCCTGCCACGCCCCGGCCTGGGCGGAGGTGGGCGCGGAGAAAGCCCCCGTGAACCAGCTGCGGGTCGCGGGGGAGAATCCGTCGAGCGCGCCGCGGGCACCGCGGGCACCGGATGTGGAGCTGACCATGCCCCCATCGTGCACCCCGCCACTGACAACGGCGCCGACCTGCGGAAAAGAGGCCTCGTGTGCGTCGCCGCAGGGGCCATGGCGCGTCCGTCGCGGTTTCCGGGCGCGGCGCGTTCGTCGCAGTATGGGGGCATGGCGGTCTCGGCGGAGCAGGCACGGCACTGGCGGTACGCCGAGCTGCCCGGCGTCGACCTGCTGCGGGCCCGCTACATCCGCAGGACGTTCGTGCGGCACACCCACGAGCACTACGTGATCGCGGCGATCGCCGAGGGCGTCGACGTCTTCCGCCACACCGGCGCCGACCGGCACGCGGGGCCGGGGATCCTCGCCCTGGTGAACCCCGACACCCCGCACACCGGGCGGGCCGGCGGGCCCGAGGGCTGGCGGTACGGCGTGGTCTACCCGGCACCCGAGGTGGTCGTCGCCATCGCGGCCGAGACGACGACCCTTCGCGGCTCACCCGGCTTCATCCGCCCCGTCCTCGACGACCCGTACGCCGTGGAACTCGTGCACCGGGTGCTGCGCGCGGCGGAAGAGGGCAACGCGCTCGCCGCCGACACACTGCTGCGCGTGGCGGTGACCCGGCTGCTGCGGCGCAACGGCGGGCCTCTGCCGCGGCGCACCGTCCGCACCGCGGGCGCGACAATCGCGGCACGCGCGCGTGCGTCCTGCAGGAGAGCCTCGTGGACCCGCCGAGCCTTGAACGGCTCGCCACCGGACTCGGCACCAGTCCGTTCGCTCTCCTGCGCGCCTTCCGTGACGCGTACGGCATGCCTCCGCACGCGTGGCTCACCGAACGCGCGGTGCGCCGGGCCCGCCGCCTTCTCGACGCGGGCACGCCGCCCGCCGCCGCGGCCGCCGCCGTGGGATTCACCGACCAGCCGCACCTCAACCGGCACTTCACCCGGATCGTGGGGGTGCCGCCGGGGGCGTATCAGCGCGAGCGCAAGAACGTACAAGACCCGGCCGCGGCCGCGCTCGTAACGTCCGGTGCGTGTCAGAACAGACGAACTCCGCGGAGATAGACGCGCCGGACGGCGGACGCGAGAGAGGCGTGCCCCTGGAGAAACCCGACGCCGCCGTCGTCCGGGACGCACTCGGCGTCGGGATCACCGTAGGGCTCTCCGGCTTCGCCTTCGGAGTGACCTCGGCGAGCAGCGGCCTCACGGTGCTCCAGACCTGTGCGCTCAGCCTGCTGGTGTTCACCGGGGCGTCGCAGTTCGCCCTGGTCGGCGCGCTCGCGGGCGGCGGCGATCCGTCTGCGGCCGTCGCGGGCGCCTTCTTCCTCGGGGTGCGCAACGCGTTCTACGGGCTGCGCCTCTCGCGGCTGCTGGCCCTCCCGCGCGCGGTACGGCCGTTCGCCGCGCACTGGGTCATCGACGAAACCACGGCCGTCTCGCTCGCCCAGCCCACGGGGCGCAGCGCCCGCATCGGCTTCGTAGTCACCGGACTCACCCTCTACGCCATGTGGAACCTCAGCACGCTGCTCGGCGCGCTCGGCGCCGGGGCGATCGGCGACACCGACGCGTGGGGGCTCGACGTGGCCGGCCCCGCGGTCTTCCTGGCGCTGCTGGCGCCCATGCTGCGGACGGCCAGGGAGCGTGCTGTCGCAGGCGTCGCCGTCCTCCTCGGGCTCGGCCTGCTGCCGGTGCTGCCCGCGGGCGTGCCCGTCCTGGTGGCCGCTGTCGCTGTGCCGCTCGTCCTCTACGTAGAGGGCCGAAAGGCTCGCGGTGCTGACCGGAGGGAGGACCGGTGAACACCTGGATGGCGATCGGTGCGATTACCGCCGGCTGCTACCTCGTCAAGCTGGCGGGGCTCCTGGTGCCCGGGGCCGTGCTGGAGCGCCCGCGCGTGCAACGCATGGCCGCCCTGCTGCCCGTGGCCCTGCTGGCGGCGCTCACGGCCCAGCAGGCCTTCGCCGACGGGCGGGTGCTCGTCCTGGACGCCAGGGCGGCAGGGCTCGGCGCAGCGGGGGCGGCGCTGCTGCTGCGCGCGCTCCGTCCTCGTCGTCATCGCGGCGGCCGTGGTGGTGACGGCCGGGCTGCGGGCGCTGACAGGGTGACGCGACAGCCGGATCGGCCCGTCGGCCCTGTGGAGACGCGGCCATGCCAGGAAGCACTTGCCCTTGTCAGTCGATGGGCCGCCCGTACGCGCGGAGTGTGCGCAGCGCCTCGATGGTCACGATCGGGCGCGACTCCAGGGCCGTGCCCGGCGCCCACTGCCGCCACCGGACCGGCCAGCCACCGTCCTCCCGCTGCTCGCGCACCAGGAAGTCCAGCGAGCGCTCCATCTCCGCGTCGGTGAACCACGCGCGCGCGAGCGACTCGGGAGCCTTCGCGAAGTCGTGCGGGAAGTGATGCTCGCCCGGCGCGTATCCGGGCGCCACCGGGTACGCGTCCAGGTCGTCGGGGTCCAGCGCGGCCAGGCGCTGCTCGCGTACGAGGCGGCCGAGACGGTCGGCGGCGGCCCGCGCGCGCGAGCGGTCGGGCGCGCCGTCCAGGAAGGCGACGGCGGCCTGCACCTCGTACGGGTGCGACTTCTCCAGCGACTCGACGGCCGCCCAGCAGAAGTCCGTGGCGCGGAAGAGCCAGGCGTGCCACACCTCGTTGCGGTGCAACAGGCCCACCACGGGGCCGGTGGCGAGCAGCTCGCCGGGCGGTCGTCGACGACCGGCACGAACGGTGCCGAGGGGTAGCCGCGCTGGCTGGGATGGATCGCTGGGAGAGCGCCCTCGGGTGTCGAGACCGACGTCAGATAGCGGCATACGCGCTCGACCCGCTGCCCGCCGCACCGCCGGATCGAGTCCAGGACCCGCAGGGCGTGCCCGGTGTGCAGCGGCTGGCTCACGGGGCCGCGCAGGTCGGGTTCGAGCGCGTAGCCGTACCCGCCGTCCGCGGTGGCGTACGCGGTGAGGGCGGTCTCCACCGTCGTCCGCGGCCTGCTCGCGGCCCGTGCCGGCGGCCTTCGTGGGGAAGTGGTACGCGAACCGCCGCTGCTCCAGTACGCGCGCGTGAGCTAGACGAAGTGCTCGGCGCGGGCGACCGGGGAGGGCGCGCGTCGCGGAAGGGCACGGGGTCGGTGAAGGGCACGGGGGCGGGGGATGCTCCGGTTTCGGCCATGTCCCGACCGTAGGGCGGAAAGCGGTCCCGACAAGCCCCCTGAGCCCGGCTGCACTCTCAGGGGCGCGATACTGAAGGCATGCGGTTGACGGTTTTCTGGCAGCGGATGGCGGCCCACTTCGGAGCGGGGTACGCCGACTCGTTCGCACGCGATCACGTGATGTCGGAACTGGGCGGCCGTACGGTCAACGAAGCGCTGGACGCGGGCTGGGACGCCAAGGACGTCTGGCGCGCGGTCTGCACGGCCATGGACGTACCGGCCGAAAAGCGCTGACTTCAGGACGGCCGGTTCGCGGCGGCGGCCTCCACGCGCGCGTGGAGCGCCCAAGATGCGGGGGCGGCGGCCGTTTGTCGGTGGCGTGGGCGAGACTGGGCCCGTGGCACCCACAGACGAGACCGCGCAGGTCACCCAGGACATCACTCCGCCCCGGCCCGACGCCGCCCCCGCGGCCCCCCGCCGGAGCCGAGGCGGCGAACGGCGCCGGCATGCCGCGCTGGCTGCCACGCGCCATGGTGCTCGCCCTCGCGCTCATCGCCTGCTTCCAGCTGGGCAGCTGGGCCTTCCACCAGCTGACCGGACTGTTGATCAACGTCCTCATCGCGTTCTTCCTGGCACTCGCGGTCGAGCCGGCGGTGAGCTGGATGGCGGCGCGCGGGCTGCGCAGGGGCTTCGCCACGTTCATCGTCTTCATGGGCGTCATGATCGCGAGCGCGGGCTTCATCACGCTCATGGGCTCGATGCTCGCCGGCCAGATCGTGGACATGGTCGAGGACTTCCCCGACTACCTCGACAAGGTCATCAGCTGGATCAACCAGACGTTCCACACGGACCTCTCCCGCGTCGAGGTGCAGGACAGCCTGGTCCACTCCGACTGGCTCCAGAAGTACGTGCAGAACAGCGCCAGCGGCGTCCTGGACGTCTCCGCACAGGTCCTCGGAGGCCTCTTCCAGCTCCTGACGATCCTGCTGTTCTCGTTCTACTTCGCGGCCGACGGGCCGCGGCTGCGGCGCGCCCTGTGCTCGGTGCTGCCGCCCGCCAAGCAGGCCGAGGTGCTGCGCGCCTGGGAGATCGCGGTCGACAAGACCGGCGGCTATCTCTACTCGCGCGGCCTGATGGCGCTGATCTCCGGGATCGCCCACTACGTCCTGCTCCAGACGCTCGACGTCCCCTACGCGCCCGTGCTCGCCGTGTGGGTGGGGCTGGTCTCCCAGTTCATCCCCACCATCGGCACGTATCTGGCGGGCGCCCTGCCGATGCTGATCGCCTTCACGGTCGATCCCTGGTACGCCCTCTGGGTACTGATCTTCGTCGTGATCTACCAGCAGTTCGAGAACTACATGCTGCAGCCGAAGCTCACCGCCAAGAGCGTGGACATCCACCCCGCGGTCGCCTTCGGATCGGTCATCGCGGGGACGGCCCTCCTCGGCGCGGTCGGGGCACTCATCGCCATCCCCGCCGTCGCCACCCTCCAGGCCTTTCTCGGGGCGTACGTGAAGCGGTACGACGTCACCGACGACCCCCGGGTGCACGGTCACCGGCGCAGGGTCGGACCGACCCTCCTCGCGCGCGTGCGGCGCGCTCTGGGCGGGCCGAACGAACCGGGGGCGGCGGCGGAGTCCGAGACGCGGCCGAAGCCGGACGGCCGCCCGTAGGGCCTGCACTCCTTTAGTGCCGCCCGCTACGTCAGCAGCCGGACCTCGGCCTCGGGGAGCGTGGCCCACCAGTGATGGTGGCGGCTGTGGACCTTCGTCCCACGGCTGGCGAGGAGCCCTCTCAGGGAGCGGGCCTCCGCGGCGAGCCCGTCTCAGGTCGCGGAGGATAGGGGGTGGAAGGCCGTGGCCTCGATGCCGTCGTCCACCGCCGCCACACCCCGGCGACACGGCTGTCGACCAGCAGGGTGGGCAGCACGTCACCGTTGGCGCGGATGACCAGGGGACGGTAGGCCGGGAACAGGGGCCCGCTGCGGCACCGAGCCAAGGTGTGTTGGCGCATCAGGGGCGGCCTGCTCGCACGAGGCCATCCGCGTCTCACGCGGTCGCGAGTCGCTTGAGGCGTTCGCCCAGAGCGCGGTACCGGCCGGCGCGCTCGGCTGCTTCCTCCATGTGGGCGGCGATCTTCTCCTGGGCGTGCTGTCCGGCCGGTGTGACTTCGGTGATGTCGAGGGCGCCGAGCATGCGGACGAAAGGAAGGGCGATGTCCTTGTAGTAGATCTCCGGTGAGAGGATGCCCGACCTCGCGAGGAACAGGACCGGCGCGGTCAGCGGTTCGGCCCGGCTCAGATCGCGCTCGATGGTCTCGTCGATCTCCCGGTTGGCCCACACCTCGCCGCTGGGTTCCAGCCGCAGCCCCGGGGCGGCCGAGCGGGCCGCCACCACACCGGGTGCCGCCTGTTTGCGTTCCTTGTCCGTCCCCTTCAGGCGTACGGCGACCAGCAGGGTCCGTCCGTCCTTGGAGCGCAGCCACGTGTCGCCGTGGTCTGCGCCGACCACACGGTGTTGACGTCGCGCTGTCCGGCCAGCTTCTTGGTCACCGCTGTGGTGTTTCGTCCTGGACGCGGGCCTCGCGTGCACCGCGGGTGCGCGGCGAAACGGCCAGGAGCAGATCGGCCAGGGCGGGCGCGCGGCGCGCCCGAGCGGCGCAGGCGCGTTCGAGTACGAGGATGCCGGCGCCCTCGCCCAGGACGAAGCCGTCACGCTGCGCGTCGAACGGCCGGCCGGCCAGGGCCGGCTCCGCTGTGCGCCGGGACAGCGCCCGCATCCGCGCGAAGCACGTGGCCGTCATGCGCGAGCGTGCCGACTCGCTGCCGCCCGCCAGCACGATGTCGCAGGTACCGGACCGCAGCAGGTCCCGGGCCACTCCGATCGCGGTGGCGCGCGACGCGCAGGCGCTGGCGGTGGTGAAGTTGGGGCCGCGCGCGCCCAGGTCGATGGCGACTTCGCCCGCGGCCATGCTCGGAACGCTGCGCGGGAGCGCGAGCGGCGAAACCCGCTCCGGCTGCCCGGCGCCGAGGTGGTCGAACTCGGTGATGTAGGTGCTCAGACTGTTCGAGCCCACACCGAGTACGACACCGACTCGCTCCGCTTCCCAGGTGTGGCGATCGAGGCCCGCGTCCGCGACGGCCCGTCGGGCGGCGGCGAGGGCGAACTGGATGAAGCGGTCCGCGCGCCGAGCCGGAGCCCGGCCGAGTTCCGTCTCGGCCTCGAAATCCGTCACCTGGCAGGAGAAGTCGACGGGCAGCCCCGCCAGGCCGGGATCGGTCGCGGCGAGCGAACGGCCCCGGCACAGGGCCGCCCAGTTCGCCTCCACCGTGTGCCCGGCCGGAGTCACCAGCCTCAGCCCGGTGACCGCGATCTCAGCGCGCATGCTCGAACGCCCGAGCCGCCTCGCCCAGGGGCGAGGACGGGCACAGGTCCAGGGCGTTCTCGGGCAGGACGATGCCGTACTCCTCCTCCGCCACCACCAGCTCCATCAGCGACATGGAGTCCAGGCCGAGACTTTCGAACGTCGTCCTGCCGGAAAGTTCACCGGCAGCCCTACTGACGTTGAAGTGGCCGGTCAGCAGGCTCACCAACTCCTCCGGAAGGGGCGACTCCGTATCCTCCGGAAGGGCCGACTCCGCCGCGCTTTCCGCTGCCTGCTTCATGCCTGGGTCTCCTGATCCCTCGCTGCGAGCGGCTCTGTCTGCCCGGCCCTGCGCCTGCCGCCCGACCGCCCAGCTATATGAGCGCCCCGAGTGCGGCAGGGAACGATTGCTCACGTCAGGGCGGCGTGCCGTGCTTGACACCAAAATCGAACACCCGTTCTTATGGGGTGTGCGGCGGCCATTTTCCGGGGGCGTGAGGGGGGAACCCCGGCCCGACCCGGAGGATTTCGGTGCGGGATGACCTTGAGTTATCCACAGGCTGGACGGGCGTCGGGGCGGATTGTCAGTGGCAGGCGTTAGCGTCTTTGACGTGAAGCGATCGACTCAAGCAAATCGGGTGGAACCCATGGCAGGAACCGACCGCGAGAAGGCGCTCGACGCCGCGCTCGCACAGATTGAACGGCAGTTCGGCAAGGGCGCAGTGATGCGCATGGGCGAGCGGCCGAATGAGCCCATCGAGGTCATCCCCACCGGGTCGACCGCGCTCGACGTCGCCCTCGGCGTCGGCGGCATCCCCCGCGGCCGCGTGGTGGAGGTGTACGGACCGGAGTCCTCCGGTAAGACGACCCTCACGCTGCACGCCGTGGCCAACGCCCAGCGGGCGGGCGGCGCGGTGGCCTTCGTGGACGCGGAGCACGCCCTCGACCCCGAGTACGCGAAGAAGCTCGGCGTCGACATCGACAACCTCATCCTGTCCCAGCCGGACAACGGCGAGCAGGCCCTTGAGATCGTCGACATGCTGGTCCGCTCCGGCGCCCTCGACCTCATCGTCATCGACTCCGTCGCAGCCCTGGTGCCGCGCGCGGAGATCGAGGGCGAGATGGGCGACTCGCACGTGGGTCTCCAGGCCCGCCTGATGAGCCAGGCGCTCCGGAAGATCACCAGCGCGCTCAACCAGTCCAAGACCACGGCGATCTTCATCAACCAGCTCCGCGAGAAGATCGGCGTCATGTTCGGCTCCCCGGAGACCACCACCGGTGGCCGGGCGCTGAAGTTCTACGCCTCGGTGCGCATGGACATCCGCCGCATCGAGACCCTGAAGGACGGTACGGACGCGGTGGGCAACCGCACCCGCGTCAAGGTCGTCAAGAACAAGGTCGCGCCGCCCTTCAAGCAGGCCGAGTTCGACATCCTCTACGGCCAGGGCATCAGCCGCGAGGGCGGCCTGATCGACATGGGCGTCGAGCACGGCTTCGTCCGCAAGGCAGGCGCTTGGTACACGTACGAGGGAGACCAGCTCGGCCAGGGCAAGGAGAACGCCCGCAACTTCCTGAAGGACAACCCCGACCTCGCCAACGAGATCGAGAAGAAGATCAAGGAGAAGCTGGGTGTCGGCGTGAAGCCCGAGGTTCCGGTCGCCGAGCCGGGCGCGGACGCGGCGGGCGCGGCTCCGGCCGAGGACGCCGCCAAGACGGTGCCCGCACCGGCAGCCAAGGCCACCAAGTCCAAGGCCGCGGCGGCCAAGAGCTAGTCCGTGACGCGACGAACGGACTGGGCGGACCACACCACCCCCGAAAGCCGCCCCGGCGCCGCGGGGCGGGGCCACGGGGGCGGTGCGGATCAGTACGGCGTAGATGAGTACGGCGTAGGCCCGGACGACGGCCGCGGCTTCCAGAGCCTCCAGGACGGTGAGGAAGCCGGTTCGCACGGCGGTGACGGCGCGGGGCTCCCGGGGCGGTGACGGCCACCGGGAAGGCGGCACCGGCCGCGCTGGTGGGCGTCGCAGACGCCGTGGCGGCTTCGGTGACCGCCGGGACGACGGCTCTCCTTCCTCGTCGAGGGCCGAGAAGGGGGAGCCGCCGACGGGGGACCCGGCTGAGCGGGCGCGGGCGATCTGTCTGCGCCTGCTCACCGGTACCCCGCGCACGCGCAAGCAGCTCGCCGACGCGCTGCGCAAGCGGGAGATCCCCGATGAGGTGGCGGAGGAAGTCCTCTCCCGCTTCGAAGAGGTCGGGCTGATCAACGACAGCGCCTTCGCGGACGCCTGGGTGGAGTCCCGCCACCACGGGCGGGGCCTGGCCCGGCGCGCGCTCGCCCGCGAGCTGCGCACCAAGGGCGTGGAGTCCACGCTGATCGACGAAGCCGTCGGACAGCTCGACTCGGAGCAGGAGGAGGCGACCGCGCGGGAGCTCGTCGCCCGCAAGCTCCGCTCCACGCGTGGCCTCGACCGCGACAAGCGGCTGCGCCGCCTCGCGGGCATGCTCGCCCGCAAGGGTTATGGCGAGGGCATGGCGCTCAGGGTGGTCCGGCAGGCCCTGGAGGAAGAGGGCGAGGACACCGAGGGCTTGGGATACGAGGCGTTCTGAGGGTGCCGCCCCCACGGGGGTGGGGCGGCACCCGGAGCGATCCGCGTACCCCAACGCGCGCTCCGCGGGGTGGGGTCACCCCGCCCTGCGGAGACGCCGGGCCCCTGGAGGGGCTTCGGCTCCCGGCGCGGCTTCGGCTCCCGGAACTTCCTCTTCCGGCATGGCCGTGACCTCGGACTCGGCCGTGGCCTCGGACTCGGCCTCGGCCGTGACCTCGGCCTCGGCGCGGGCCAGAGCCTGCCCCTGCCCATCACCGTGGCGCCGGCCAAGAAGCAGGGCGGCCAGGACACCCGGCTGCCCCTCCGGGCCTTACGCCGCGACCGGCAGCCCCGCCGCCTTCCACGCCTGGAAGCCGCCGATGAGGTCGGTCGCGTGGCGCAGGCCCAACTGCCGCAGGGACGCGGCCGCGAGACTCGACGCGTAGCCCTCGTTGCAGAGCACGACGACCCGCAGGTCGTGGTCCGTGGCCTCCGGGGCACGGTGGCTGCCCTGGGGGTCGAGGCGCCACTCCAGTTCGTTGCGTTCGACGACCAGCGCGCCGGGGACCAGGCCGTCGCGTTCCCTCAGCGCCGCGTACCGGATGTCGACCAGCAGGCCGCCGGACCGCGCGATGTCGTACGCCTCGTGCGGGCCGACCCTGTCGAGGCCGCGCCGCACGTGCTCCAGCAACTCGTCGATGCCGGTCGGCTGTTCGCTCACTGCCAGTCCTCCGGACGCTCCACGGACTCCAGGCGGAGCACCTCGCCGGTGCGGCTGTAGCGGCGGATGCGGGGGAGGGGAGGGTAGTAGGCGTGGACGGAGATGGCGTGTTCCGTGGTCGACTCGTTCAGCACCTCGTGTACGTGGTTACGGCCGAAGGCGCGGCCCTCGCCGGCCCCCAACTCGCGCTCGCGGTCGATGCCTTCGGAGAGTTCCAGGGTCTTCCATCCGTCCGTGGGCAGGCGCGCGGCCAGGGAGTTCTCCTTGAGGGTGCCCGCCGCGGTGAGGAAGGCACCGACCGACTCCGCGTGGTCGTGCCAGCCGGTTCCGCTGCCCGGCGGCCACCCGATCAGCCAGGCCTCGCTGCCGCCGGGCCCGGCCAGACGCACCCAGGTGCGCCCCTCGGGGTCGAGCGGCAGGGAGGCGACGAGTTCGGTGTTGGCCGCGCTGCGGCGGACGAGTCGAGGAGCTCGGCGGCGGTCGGAGCGGCTGTGCGCGCGGACGCGGGCGCGGGGGGTGCAGCAGCGGAGCCAGGGGCGGAGGCAAGGGGGGAGGCAGGGGTGGAAACAGACACAGGTACCGTCCTGAAGGTTCGCGGAAGGGCGCGCGAGCAGGCCGGAAGACGGCGCTCAGCGCGGGGAGAAAAGATGCGAATTCAGCAGGACGGGTGACACACGCAGCCTGCGTAGCGGACGAGGTCCATGTGGACCCTCCGCCACAGGCGCACATCGGTGTCGGTCACGATCCGGAGTAGACCATGGAGGTCTGGGGCGGTCAACTCCTGCTCAGCATGCGGTCGGGAGGGGTCCGAGGGGCGGTCCGTGTGGGCCGCGCAGGGCCCTCCGGAGGCATGAGCACCCATCGGATCGCCGGCCTCCGCTCGGGTCCGCCCCGCCCCCCTCACATGCCCGGCCGCGTGGCGCCGGCCGAGCCTCCGTTCCCGCCCAGCTGCACGCCGAGCCGGCGGCGGCACCGCCCGCCCCGGCTGCCCCGCGCCGGCCTTCCGGAAGTCCACCTTGCCCCCGGCCTTCTCGCTGCCGCCCGTGCCGTTTCCGCCCTTCTTGCCCCCGTCCGTCTGGCCTCCACGCGCCTGGCTTCCACGCGCATGCGCCACAGGCCTCGTGCCGCCCACCGCCGCCTCGGCGGCCGCGAGCAGCTCGGCCGGGCGTACTCCGGAGAGCGCGGTGACCAGGTGCCCGTCGGGGCGTACGAGCAGGACGGAGTGGGCCGCGGCCCCGGGATAGCTCTCCGCGACGAGCAGTTCGGCCGGGTGCGGCAGCGCCGTCACGGCGGCGGCCAGCCGCGGCATGATCCCGGCCGTCATCCAGTGCCGCCGCTCCCACACCACCGTGCCCGGCGCGACCAGGACGACGAGAAGGTGACCGCGCCCGAGCCGCTCCCGCAGCTGGACGAAGGACCCGTCGGGGGCGGTGACCTGCACGTCGGCGACGGCGCCCCTGACTCCGTGCCCACCGCCACCTGGGATTCGGAGGGCACGGGCGCCAGGGGAGAGTCCGCGTACGACGAGGGGGGCGCCGAGCGACCCGCGCCCGACATGGCCGTCCGTGAGGAGCGCGTCGTGCCCGCGCGCCGACCCCGGCACGTAGGAACGCAGGCCTCCGCCGCCGCGCAGCACCGGCAGCGATTGGTCGGCGGCGCGCAGGCGTGCGGCCACACCGGCCCGCCGCTCGGCCTGATAGCTGTCGAGCAGCGGTCGTGCGGGCCGTGGTGCCAGGCGAGCGCCAGCTTCCACGCGAGGTTGTCCGCGTCCCGCAGCCCCTCGTCGAGCCCCTGCGTGCCGAGCGCGCCCAGCAGGTGCGCGGCGTCCCCGGCGAGGAAGGCACGGCCGACCCGCCACCGGCGGGCGAGGCGGTGGTGGACGGTGTGCACGCCCGTGTCGAGCAGCTCGTACGGCGGTGTGGAACCCCCGCACCAGCCCGCGAGGGTCTCCCGGATACGCAGGACGAGGGCGTCCGGCGTCACCAGCTCGCCGCGTGGCGGAAGGAGCCAGTCGAGCCGCCACACCCCGCCGGCGAGCGGACGGCCCGTCACCTCGGCGCCCCCGCCGCGCCACGGAGGCATCCGGTGCAACAACGCTTCACCGGGCCACGGAAGTTCCGTGCGCAGCGCCGCCACGGCGTGCCGCTCGACCGCCGTACGCCCCGGGAAGCGGATGTCCAGGAGCTTGCGCACGGTGGAGCGGGAGCCGTCGCAGCCCACCAGGTAACTGCCACGCCACCACGTGTCCTTGGGGCCGCGCGAGTGGGCCGTCAGCCCGGACGCGTCCTGCTCCAGGGAGTCGAGCTTGCTCTCCGTCGAGATCGTGACGAGCCGTTCCGCGGCGAGGGCCTCGCGCAGCGCGCCGGTCAGTACGTGCTGGGGCAGGTGCAGCGGGGAGGGGGTCTCGTCGTCGAAGGACAGCTCGCGCATCACCTGCTTGCGCCGCAGGGACCGCCAGCCGGCCCAGCGGGCACCCGACTCCGCGTCACCGAACGAGTGACCCGCGAGCCGTTCCACGAAGGCCGCGGTGTCCTCGCGGAGCACGGTGGTCCGGGCGAGGCGCTGTTCGTCCTTGCCCGGTCCTTCGTCGAGGACGACCGTGGGCACCGAGTGGCGGGCGAGCGCGAGGGCGAGCGCGAGGCCGACGGGCACCGCGCCGACGATGATCACCGGGTCCACGGCGTGCGCCCTCCGGCCCGGCGGGCCCCGAGGGTCCGGGCTGCCCCGAAGCGCTGGACGTACGTACAGAAACTGGCAGTTGGAGCCCGGTGCACGATCACAGAACGTATGCAACCCATTGCCGGTGCTTGCGTCAAGTGACGTTGGCAGTGGCGAAGCGACGCGGGCAGCGGCACCCACCAGGAAGCAACCGTGGAGCGGGAGGCCGACAGGTGGTTTCCGGCCTGAGGAAAACGGAGTGGGGGCGGCCCGTCGGCCACCCCCACTGCTATGTCGTCACTCCTAGGCCGTCACTTCGTCAGTTGGACTTTCCAACCGGGCCGCTTGGCTCGTCGTCGGGGCGGTCGGAGCCGCCCTTCGGACCACCGGCGCCCGCCTCAGGCGCGGCGCCGGCCGCGGGCTCCGCAGCAGCCGACGGGCCGAGGGGCGTCGTCGCGTCCAGCACGCCCGGCGTCTCCGCGGGCTCCACCGCGGCGGCCACCACGATGCCGGTCTTGGTGCGGCGCCCGCGCTTCTCGATCCACGTGGCGAGCGAGGAGAGCGCCATGCAGAGCGCGATGTAGATGGCACCGACGACGACGACCGTCTGGACGAACGGGTACGTGCCGTTCACCGGCGTGTTGTTGGCGATCAGCCGCGCCGAGTACAGCAGCTCGGGGTAGAGGATCATGTAGCCGAGCGAGGTGTCCTTGAGCGTCACCACGAGCTGGCTGATGATCGTCGGCAGCATGGAGCGCACGGCCTGCGGGAACAGGACGCTGGTCATGACCTGGGTCTTGTTCAGGCCCAGGGCGTAGGCGGCCTCCCGCTGGCCCTTCGGCACGGCGTTGATGCCCGCGCGCAGCACCTCGGCCTGGACACAGCCGTTGTAGATCGACAGACCGAGGACCAGCGCCCAGAACGGCGTCATGTCGCCGACGATGCCGACCCACAGGGCGAAGATCGTGATCAGCAGCGGGATCGACCGGAAGAGGTCGATGAAGATCACCGCGGCCCAGCGCACCGGGCGGTGGTCGGAGAGCCTGCCGACACACAGCACGACCGCGAAGACCAGCGAGAGGACACCCGCGAACGCGAAGGCCTTCAGCGTCGCCAGGAGCGCTTCGAAGATGTTGTCGCGGATACCGGAGTAATTGAAGATGTCCCACAGGGCACCTTCGAACTCGCCCTTCTCGTTGAGCCGCAGAACGACCCAGACGAGCAGGCCGAGCACCGCCGCGGTGCCGACGACCGAGTAGATCCGGTTGCGGACCTTGGCCTTGGGACCGGGTGCGTCGAAGAGGACACTGGCGCTCATCGGGCCACCTCCATACGGTGCTCCAGCAGCCGGAAGGCGCCATTGATGGCGTACGTGATGATCAGGTAGGCGAGGGTCACCCAGATGAAGATCATGGTGATGTCGTAGCCGTCATTGCTGAGGGTCTTGGTGACGTTGAACAGGTCGACGTTGTCGAAGCCGCCCGCGATCGCGGAGTTCTTCGTCAGCGCGATGAAGATCGACCCCATCGGGGCGATCACCGCGCGGGTGGCCTGCGGGAGCACCACGATCCGCATGACCTGCGTGAAGCTCATGCCGATCGCGCGGGCCGCCTCGGCCTGGCCCATCGGCACGGTGTTGATGCCGGAGCGCAGGGCCTCGGCTATGAAGGACGACGTGTAGAAACCCAGCGCCACGACGCCGAGCACGAAGGAGTCCATCTCCGGGAAGAGGATCTTCGGGAGAATGAAGAAGGCCACCAGGAACAGCAGGGTCAGCGGGGTGTTCCGGAGGATGTTCACCCACACGGTGCCGAAGACGCGCAGGGGCGGCACCGGTGAGACCCGGAAAGCGGCGATGATCACGCCGAGCACCATGGCGATGATCCCGCTGACCACGGTCAGCTCCACGGTGCCGATGAACCCCTCGCGGAACAGCGACAGGTTGTCGGTCAGTACGTTCATGAATTCTCCGCGAGAGGGCGGTCGGGCGGCGACGGGCTCACAAGACGCCCCGCCCCGTACGGACGTCTCGGCCGTACGAAGCGGGGCGCGGGGGTCCTACTTGGGGTCGGTGAAGGCCGGCGGGTCCTTGTACTCGGAGCCGGACTTGCCGATGGTGGCGTCGAACGCCTTCTTGTAGTCGCCGTTCTCCTGGTGCGCCTTGATGGCGTCCGCGATGGCCTTCTGCAGCGCCTTGTCGCCCTTCTTGAGGCCGACACCGTAGGGCTCGTCGGAGAAGGGCTTGCCGACGACCTTCAGCTTCTTCGGGTTCTGCGCCGCGTAACCCATCAGGATGGCGTCGTCCGTGGTGACGGCGTCGACCTGGTTGTTGAGCATCTGCGCCACGCACTCGGAGTACTTGGACAGCTCGGTCACCTTGGCGCCGTACTTCGGCTTCTTGATGTTCTGCAGCGGCGTGGAGCCGACGATGGAGCAGACCTTCTTGCCGCGGACCGTCTCCGGGCCCTTGATGTCCTTCTCGTCCTTGCGGACCAGCAGGGAGGCACCGGCCTGGTAGTACGGACCGACGAAGTCGATCTGCTTCTTGCGCTCGTCGTTGATCGTGTACGTGCCGATCATGAAGTCGACGTCGCCCTTGGAGACCGTGGTCTCACGCGCGCCGGAGTCGACCGTCTTCCACTCGATCTGCTTGGGCGAGAAGCCGAGGTCGGCCGCGATCATCTTGGCGATCTCGATGTCGAACCCGGAGTACTCCTTGGTCGACTGGTCCTGGAAGCCGAGGTAGGGCTGGTCGGCCTTGGCGCCGATGACCAGCTTGCCGCGCTTCTTGGCGTCCTTGAAGACGGCCGAGTCGACCGAGACGTCCTTCTTGACCGTGTAGCTGAGGGCCTTGGTGCCCTTGGTGTCCGGGCCTTCCGGCTTGTCGCCGGCCGAACCCTCTTTGCCGCCACAGGCGGTGGCGGTCAGCGCGAGCGCGGCGATGGCCGCCGCGGTGGCGGCGGACTTGCGGAGCTTCATGGTGAACATCCTCTTGTTTCGACAGGAGTTGAGACGGCGCGGAAGCCTCAGTGCTTGCGGAAGCCTCAGTGCTTAAGGATCTTCGACAGGAAGTCCTTGGCCCGGTCACTGCGCGGGTTGCTGAAGAACTGGTCCGGCGTGGCCTCCTCGACGATCCGGCCGTCCGCCATGAAGACGACACGGTTCGCCGCCGACCGGGCGAAGCCCATCTCGTGGGTGACGACGACCATCGTCATCCCGTCCCGGGCGAGCTGCTGCATCACCTCGAGGACCTCGTTGATCATCTCCGGGTCGAGCGCCGACGTGGGCTCGTCGAAGAGCATCACCTTGGGGTCCATCGCCAACGCGCGTGCGATCGCGACGCGTTGCTGCTGGCCACCGGAGAGCTGCGCGGGGTACTTGTCGGCCTGCGAGGCGACGCCCACGCGGTCCAGCAGACCGCGCGCCTTCGCCTCCGCCTCCGCCTTGCCGATCTTGCGCACCTTGGTCTGGCCCAGCGTCACGTTCTCGAGCACGGTCTTGTGCGCGAAAAGGTTGAACGACTGGAAGACCATGCCCACGTCCGCACGGAGGCGGGCGAGTTCCTTGCCCTCCTGGGGCAGCGGCTTGCCGTCGATCGAGATGGCTCCCGAGTCGATCGTCTCCAGGCGGTTGATGGCACGGCACAGGGTCGACTTGCCGGACCCGGAGGGGCCGATCACCACGACGACCTCGCCACGGGCGATGGTCAGGTCGATGTCCTGGAGGACGTGCAGAGCGCCGAAGTGCTTGTTGACGTTCTTCAGCACGACCAGGTCGTCCGCCCCGGGCGGTATGGCGTCCTTGGTCACCGATACTTCGGTCACGGCTTGTTGCTCCATCCTCCTCGGTTGGGAGGACAGTAATAACCCAGTGCGACCAGCGTCATTACATCTGAGGGGAAATTGAGCATAACGATCCGGCCGCAACCGGACACACCGTGTGAAGAGGGTCCACGATGTCCGTACCGGCTGGATAACGGAACGTGTCCGTGACCCGAACCCTCTTGACGCGGTCCTTATCCATCGGCGTGGATGCCTTGGTGCGCGTGCGCGACGCGTGCCTACCGGACACAACGGAATGACGGATGAACTGGAGGGGGCCCGTATGAGACTGCTTCTTGTCGAGGACGACGATCATGTGGCCGCCGCCCTCTCCGCTATCCTGTCCCGGCACGGCTTCGACGTCGTGCACGCCCGCAACGGCGAAGAGGCTCTCCAGGCCCTGCTGCCCGCCGAAGCGCCCCCCTTCGGAGTGGTCCTGCTCGACCTCGGCCTGCCCGACCAGGACGGCTACGAGGTCTGCGGCAAGATCCGCAAGCGCGGCTCGATCCCGGTGATCATGGTGACGGCCCGTGCCGACGTGCGCTCCCGGATACACGGCCTGAACCTCGGAGCGACGACTACGTAGTGAAGCCGTACGACACCGGGGAACTGATCGCGCGCATCCACGCGGTCATCCGGCGCCCCGCGACGGGCGGCGCGACGGCCCCCGGCGACACCGAGCTGCGGCTGGGTTCCGTCCACATCGAACTGCCCACCCGGCAGGTCAGCGTGGAGGGTTCGGTCGTCCAACTGACCCGCAAGGAGTTCGACTTGCTCGCCCTCCTCGCCCAGCGCCCCGGAGTGGTGTTCCGCCGCGAACAGATCATCAGCGAAGTGTGGCGCACCAGTTGGGAAGGGACCGGGCGCACCCTGGAGGTCCACGTGGCCTCCCTGCGCGCCAAACTGCACATGCCCGCCCTGATCGAGACGGTGCGCGGCGTCGGCTACCGCCTCGTCGCCCCGGCCACGTAACAAGAGCGAGGACAGGTGCGCTCTCGCCTCCTCCCGCTGCTGATCGTCCTCATGGCGGGCGTGCTGCTCGCGCTCGGGTTCCCGCTGGCCGTCAGTGTCGCGGCGGCGCAGCAGCAGAAGGTGGTCGTCGACCGGATCGACGACACGGCGCGGTTCGCCTCCCTCGCGCAGTTCGTCACCGAACGGCCCACGGGCTCCCGGGTGAAGAGCGGCACGGACGAGCGCCGCGAGACGCTGCAGAAGGAACTCGACGACTACTACGACGTCTACGGCATCAGAGCGGGCGTCTTCTACCGCGACGACGGCCCCATGGCGCACGCCCCGGCCTCCTGGTACCTGCCCCCGAAGGGCGATGTCCGCGGAGCCTTCCAGGAAGCCCTGCGCTCCCGCGGCAGCCACGACCCCGAGCAGGTGTGGCCGTGGCAGCGGGGCCGCCTCGCCGTCGCGTCCCCGGTGATCAGGGACGGGGACGTGATCGCCGTGGTCGTCACCGACTCGCCCACGGGACGCATGCGTTCGAAGACACTCCATGGCTGGCTGCTCATCGCCGCGGGCGAATCGGCGGCCATGCTCCTGGCGGTGGGAGCGGCCCTGCGCCTCACCGGCTGGGTGCTGCGCCCGGTACGGGTCCTGGACGCCACCACCCACGACATAGCGACCGGACGCCTCAAGTCACGCGTCGCGGCCGCGGGCGGGCCGCCGGAACTTCGACGCCTGGCCCGGTCGTTCAACGAGATGGCCGACCACGTCGAGGACGTGCTGGAACAGCAGCGCGCCTTCGTCGCCGACGCCTCGCACCAACTGCGCAACCCGCTTTCCGCCCTGCTGCTCCGCATCGAACTGCTCGCCCTCGAACTGCCCGAGGACAACCAGGAGATCGGCGCCGTCCGCACCGAGGGCAAGCGCCTGGCCCAGGTCCTCGACGACCTGCTCGGCCTGGCGCTCGCCGAGCACGCCGCCGCCGACCTCAGCCTCACGGACATCGGCGAACTGGCGGCCGAGCGGGTCGCCTCCTGGCGACGCTCGCCGACGAGCGGGGCGTACGCCTGACGGGCGACTGCCGGCGACCACCGGCTGGGCCGACCCGGTCGCCCTCTCCAGCGCGCTGGACGCCGTGATCGACAACGCCCTGAAGTTCACCCCCGAGGGAGGCCCGGTCCACGTGACGGTCTCCTCCAGCAACGGCACGACGACCGTGGTGGTCACCGACGGCGGTCCCGGCCTCACCGACGACGAGCTGGCGCGCATCGGCGACCGCTTCTGGCGCAGCAACCGCCACCAGAATGTGAAGGGCTCCGGCCTCGGCCTGTCCATCTCGCGGGCCCTGCTCACGGCCGGCGGCGGCTCCATCGCGTACGCGCGGAACGAACCGCACGGACTGAAGGTGACCGTCAGCGTCCCCCGCGGAGAGCCGTCAGCGGCCTCCTGAGGGCCCTCTCAGCGCCTTCCGGCGCTCTCGCTCACGGATAGTGCGGCCTCGCTCACGGTTTGACCGAGCGGTAGTACCGGCGCGCCCCGTCGTGCAGCGGGAGCGGATCGGTGAACAGGGCGGTCCGCAGATCGACCAACTGGGCCGCGTGCACCTCGTCGCCGATGTGGTCGCGGCTGTCGATGACGGTGCGGGTCAACCCGGCGGTCAGGTCCGCATCGGCCCGGTCGGTCGTGACCAGGAGGTTCGCCACCGCCAGGGTGGGGATGGCCGAGCCCTGCTGAGCGAGGGGATAGGCGTCCGCGGGCATCGTCGCGGCCCGGTAGTAGCGCGAGGCGCCACCCTGCTTGTGCAGCTTCTCGACGAGGTAGCCGAGCTTCACGAGGCGGATGTCCATGTCCTTGGAGAGCGTGCGCACGGAGGTGGTCGGCAGCCCGCCCGACCAGAAGAAGGCATCGATGGAGCGGCTCTTCAGCAGGTCCGGCATGGTGTCGATGCCGGCCGACACCGGCTCGATGTCCGTGTCCGGGTCGAGACCCGCGGCGTCGAGCACCCTGTCCGCTATCAGCCGCACGCCCGAGTGCTCCTGCCCGACCGCGACCCGCTTGTCCCGCAGGTCCTCCACGGAGTGGATGTCGGAGCCCCGGGGCACCACGAGCTGGACGTAGTCGTCGTAGAGGCGGGCACAGCCCCGCAGGCGGTCCGCACCGGGAGCGCCCTCAAGGCGGTACTTCTCCACGGCGTCGGCGGCCGCGATGGTGAAGTCGGCCTTCCCCGTGGCCACCCGCGCGACGTTCTGCGGCGACCCCTGGCTGTTGCGGAGGTCCACCTCCACCTTCGGCATGTCCTCGGAGATCGCCGTCCGCAGCAGCTTGCCGTACCGCTCGTACACGCCGTTCCGCACGCCCGTACTGAACTCCAGCCGGTCGCTCGGAGTGTCCTCGCCCACAGGGAGCAGCCACCACAACAGCAGCCCGAACACCACGAGCGCCGCCGCGGAGCCCTGGAGGGCGCGGCGCCTGCCGATGCGGGGGAGGACCTGGAGCATGCGCGCGATCCTGCCAGCCCGCTCACCGTGATGACCAGGGGTGAGGTCACACCGCACCGCCCTGAGGGCCGTCTCCGGAGTGCTCGGCTCACGATCCGCGGGCACGCGCGCGTGGCGACCCCGTACTCTGGGGGGCGAGATGAGCGCGAAGACTTACGAGGTGCGCACCTACGGGTGCCAGATGAACGTCCATGACTCCGAGCGGCTCTCCGGGCTGCTGGAGGACGCCGGCTACGAACGTGCGCCCGAAGGAGCCGACGGCGACGCCGACGTCGTCGTCTTCAACACGTGCGCCGTGCGCGAGAACGCCGACAACCGTCTGTACGGCAATCTCGGCCGCCTGGCCCCGATGAAGACCAAGCGTCCCGGGATGCAGATCGCCGTCGGCGGCTGCCTCGCCCAGAAGGACCGCGACACCATCGTCAAGAAGGCGCCCTGGGTCGACGTCGTCTTCGGCACGCACAACATCGGCAAGCTGCCGGTCCTCCTGGAGCGCGCCCGCGTCCAGGAAGAGGCGCAGGTCGAGATCGCCGAGTCGCTCGAAGCCTTCCCGTCGACGCTGCCGACCCGCCGCGAGAGCGCGTACGCCGCGTGGGTCTCCATCTCCGTCGGCTGCAACAACACCTGCACCTTCTGCATCGTCCCCGCCCTGCGCGGCAAGGAGAAGGACCGCAGGACCGGCGACATCCTGGCGGAGATCGAGGCGCTCGTCGGCGAGGGCGTCTCCGAGATCACCCTCCTCGGGCAGAACGTGAACGCGTACGGCTCCGACATCGGCGACCGCGAGGCCTTCAGCAAGCTGCTGCGCGCCTGCGGGAAGATCGAAGGCCTGGAGCGCGTCCGCTTCACCTCCCCGCACCCCCGCGACTTCACCGACGACGTCATCGCCGCCATGGCCGAGACGCCGAACGTGATGCCGCAGCTCCACATGCCGCTGCAGTCCGGCTCGGACCCGATCCTCAAGGCGATGCGCCGCTCGTACCGGCAGGACCGCTTCCTGGGGATCATCGAGAAGGTCCGTGCCGCCATACCGGACGCGGCGATCTCCACCGACATCATCGTGGGCTTCCCCGGCGAGACCGAGGAGGACTTCGAGCAGACGATGCACGTGGTCCGCGAGGCCCGCTTCGCCAACGCGTTCACCTTCCAGTACTCCAAGCGCCCCGGGACCCCGGCCGCGACCATGGAGGACCAGATCCCCAAGGAGGTCGTCCAGTCGCGCTACGAGCGCCTGGTGGCCCTCCAGGAGGAGATCTCCTGGGAGGAGAACAAGAAGCAGGTCGGCCGCACGCTGGAGCTGATGGTCGCCGAGGGCGAGGGCCGCAAGGACGGCGCCACGCACCGCCTCTCCGGCCGCGCCCCCGACAACCGCCTGGTGCACTTCACCAAGCCGGACACCGAGGTGCGCCCCGGTGACGTCGTGACGGTCGAGATCACCTACGCCGCCCCGCACCACCTGCTCGCGGAGGGCGCCGTCCTGAACGTGCGTCCCACGCGCGCGGGCGACGCCTGGGAGAAGCGCAACACCGAGGCGGCCGCGAAGCCCGCGGGCGTCATGCTGGGCCTGCCGAAGATCGGCGCCCCCGCGCCGCTGCCGGTGGCGACGGGCAGCGGCTGCGGCTGCGACTGACCCGAGGTCAGGGGCTGTCGGCGGTCCCTGGGCCGCCGACGGCGCCGGCCGCCCGGCAGCCCACCGGGTGCACTGACTCGCGACCGCTCCCAGCAGGAGCGTTACGCTGCGGATCATGCTTGTCGCCGCCGCCGTGTGCCCGTGTCCGCCCCTGCTCGTCCCCGAAGTCGCCGCGGGCGCCGCTCCCGAACTGACGCCGAGCGCGCGGCGTGCGCGGTCGCCATCGGAGTCCTCGCCGCCGCCAGGCCCGACCGGCTCGTGGTGGTGGGCCCCGCGGGCCCCGGCGGGTCCGGGCCGCATCCGCAGGGAGCGCGCGGGTCCTTCCGGGGCTTCGGGGTGGATCTCGACGTACGGCTCGGTCGTTACCGGACGCGGCCGACGCCGACAGCAACGCCGACGCCGGAGGCGCCGAGCGTGAGCTTCCGCCGTCGCTCGCCGTGGCCGCCTGGCTGCTCGCGCGCACGGCTGGTCGGCGCCCCCGTGGAAGGTCTGGGCGTGGGGGAACCATGTGCCGCCGAGCGGTGGATCCAACTCGGAGGGGACATCGCGGCGCGGGCGGACCGCGTGGCCCTGCTGGTGATGGGCGACGCCGCGGCGTGCCGCACGCTGAAGGCACCCGGATACCTCGACGAGCGGGCGGCCGGCTTCGACGCGGAGGTCGGGCGGGCCCTCGGCGCGGCCGACGTGGCGGCGCTGAAGGCGCTGGACGTGCAGCTCGCGCACGAACTGAAGGCGGCGGGCCGTGCCCCCTGGCAGGTGCTCGCCGGGGCGGCCGACGGCCGCGGCGCTGAGCGGCGAGCTGCTCTACGAGGACGCGCCGTACGGCGTCGGCTATCTGGTGGCCGCCTGGTCCTGACGGTCGGCGGGCCCGATCGGGCCCGTACCTCAGAAGTCCCGAGCGGCGACCGCAGATCGCCCCTGGTACACGGCGACGGCCGTGAAGCGAGGTGCTTCACGGCGTCCGCCGATGCGGGTCAGGGAACCGGAGGGGACGTCGGGGGTGCCGACGGCGGCGGAGTGGCGCTGCCGCCGTCGTCCCTGCCCTTGCCCTGGTCCTGTGCGGCCAAGCGGTCGACGGCGTGCTTGGCCTTGCCCGTGCCCGCTTGGATCTTGTCGCTGTACTTGCCCTTGGTCCTCTCGTCGACCACCTTCGCGGCCTTCTCAAGGCCGTGGTCGATCTTGTCCCCGTGCTGCTGCGCGAGGTGCGAGACCTTGTCCTTGGCAGGGGCGAGCTTTGCCTTCATGCGGTCCAGGAAGCCCATGGGTTCACCTTCCCTCGCTGGGGACCGGACGTTACTTTCGGGCGCCCTCACCGGCCTCGGTGTCGGCCGCCTTCTCGGCGGACTGCTGCTTCGGGATGTCCACACCCTCCGCTGCCGCCTCGGGGGCCTCTGCGGGCTTCTCCTCGGCGGCGCTCTCCGCGTCCGTGTCGGCCTCGGCAACGGGCTGCGCCTCGGCCGGGGCGGGGGAGTCCTCGGCGGTCGCCTCGGCCTTCTCCGGCTCGGCCGTCACTGCGTCGGCGGCCGTCTCGGTCGTCGTCGCCTCTTCGCTGTCCTTGGCCTTCCGGCGGAACCTTGCAAAAACGCCCATATCTACTCCATACGTTACTCGTGTGGGCGAAATCCCGCGCCGCCCGGTGCGGCACATTGCGTCGCCCGGGTCGTCGGTCCTCGAAACCGGCGGCCGGAACCTCGCAACAGGCAACGACCTGGAAGCCGTGCCGTCACGTAGCTCGTTCGGGAACCGCGCCCGGGGTTTGCGAGACTGGGGCGGTGAGTAGTGCAGCTCCCGCCCCGCGGGTCATCGCCGTCGTCGGTCCCACCGCAGCCGGAAAGTCCGATCTGGGCGTTTTCCTTGCCCAGCGGCTCGGCGGCGAAGTCGTCAACGCCGACTCCATGCAGCTCTACCGAGGGATGGACATCGGCACCGCCAAGCTGACGCCCGAGGAGCGCGACGGAGTCCCCCACCACCTCCTGGACATCTGGGACGTCACGGAAGCGGCCAGCGTCGCCGAGTACCAGAAGCTGGCCCGCGCGCACATCGACCGCCTCCTCGCCGCAGGGCGCTGGCCGATCCTGGTCGGCGGCTCCGGGCTGTACGTCAGGGGGGCCGTCGACCACCTGGAGTTCCCCGGCACCGACCCGGCCGTGCGGGCCCGCCTGGAGGAGGAGCTGGCCCTGAGCGGCCCAGGAGCCCTGCACGCCCGGCTCGCCGCCGCCGACCCCGGGGCCGCCCAGGCGATCCTGCCGAGCAACGGCCGCCGGATCGTCCGCGCCCTGGAGGTCATCGAGATCACCGGCAAGCCCTTCACCGCCAACCTCCCGCGCCACGAGTCCGTGTACGACACCGTCCAGATCGGCGTGGACGTGGCCCGCCCCGAACTCGACGAACGCATCGCCACGCGCGTGGACCGCATGTGGGACGCGGGCCTGGTCGACGAGGTACGCGCGCTGGAGGCTCGGGGGCTGCGCGAAGGGCTCACGGCGTCGCGGGCGCTCGGCTACCAGCAGGTGCTCGCCGCACTCGCGGGAGAGTGCACCGAGGAGGAGGCGCGCGCCGAGACCGTGCGCGCCACCAAACGCTTCGCGCGCCGTCAGGACTCGTGGTTCCGGCGCGATCCGCGGGTGCACTGGCTCAGCGGAGCCGCGGCCGATCGCGGGGAACTCCCGGCACGCGCACTGGCGTTGGTCGAACGACCGGTCACAGCCTGATCACGTGATGGCATCGGGACGCTCCGGCGGTCATCCGGGCCCCTGACGCCGTGCCATCATCGACCGACGATCGACCGGTGAAGTCCGAAGTGGGAGGGCGCGTGGCGATGGAGGCCGGCCCTCGAGACACCGCGCATGACGGCGGAGAGCAGCTGAGTCCCGACGGCCCCGACGAGGTGCCCGGAGGCGTGACGGACGACGGCCCCGGCGCGGACGAGATGTCCGCGGAGGCCGAGGTCGAGGTCGAGCTGCGCCCGCAGCGGCGCCTGCGCATCTGGCAGCTCGCCCCTATCGTGATCCTCGCCGCGGTCGGCTCCCTGATGTTCGCTTTCCCGCTCGCCTTCGAGTTCGGCGACGGCGGCGCGGTGGTCGCCATGCTCGGCCTGCTGATCAGCTGCTGTGCGGCCGGCTGGGGGATGATGGCCGCCCGCCGGGTCGGGCACACCTGGCCCGGGCTCCCCGAGCGCGGCTCCGGACGCCGTCCGGACTGGCGGGTCGTCTCCGCGTACGCCCTGCTGTTCCTCGGCGCCGCTGTCCTCGCGGTGTGGCGAGTGGCCCGGCTCCGCTGAGGCCCCACCCGGGCCGCAGGCACCGCGCCGACCGACTGCCGTACCCACCCCGTACGATCGAGGAATGAGCACGCGGATCGCCTTCCTCAAGGGGCACGGGACCGAGAACGACTTCGTGATCATCCCGGACCCGGACAACGCCATCGAGCTGCCATCGGCCGCCGTCGCCGCCCTGTGCGACCGCCGGGCGGGCATCGGTGGCGACGGCCTCCTGCACGTCGTGCGCTCCGCCGCCCACCCCGAGGCCCGTCATCTCGCCGACCGGGCCGAGTGGTTCATGGACTACCGCAACGGCGACGGATCGATCGCCGAGATGTGCGGCAATGGAGTCCGCGTCTTCGCCCGTTACCTCCAGCACGCCGGACACATCGACGCGGGCGACCTGGCGGTGGCCACTCGCGGCGGCGTGAAGACCGTGCACATCGCCAAGACGGAGTCCGGCGGCGAGATCACCGTGGGCATGGGCAAGGCGCACCTCTCCGGAGACGACGTCACGGTCTCGGTCGACGACCACGAGTGGCCCGCGCTCAACGTGAACATGGGCAACCCCCACGCGGTCGCCTTCGTGGACGACCTCTCCGACGCCGGCCACCTCCACGCCCCGCCGCTCTACAGCCCCGCGACCGCCTACCCGGACGGGGTCAACGTCGAGTTCGTCGTCGACCGCGGCCCGCGGCACGTCGCCATGCGCGTGCACGAGCGCGGCGCGGGGGAGACCCGCTCCTGCGGCACCGGCACGTGCGCCGTGGCCGTGGCCGCCGCTCGCAGGGACGGCGTGGACCCCACCGCCACCGGCACCCCGGTCACGTACACCGTCGACGTGCTCGGCGGGCGCCTCGTGATCACCGAGCGGCCCGATGGCGAAATCGAGATGTCCGGCCCCGCCGTCATCGTCGCCGAAGGCGAGTTCACGTCCGAATGGCTCGAAACGGCGAGCGCATGAACTGTCGCTCGAATGGGTGATCCGTTTCACGCTCGGCGAGAGGCGGTCAGTGCCACGTGATGGGCTCGGTAGCATCAAGCACCGGCCCGGACGGAGTACGCCACCGTCCGTCCACCGCCGGTCGAAGCAGCCGGAGGTGCCCATGAGTGCGGAGGCAACGAACCCTGCCACGCCCGTCCCCCTGACGGCCGGGGTACAGCGCAGGCGCGGCCGCGCCCGTCTTGACCTGCGCAGGCTCGGCAGGGCCGCCCTGATGGGACCCGCCACCCGCGACCGCCTCCCCGACGCCATCGGGCACGTGGTGGAGGCACACCGGGCCCACTATCCGGACGCCGACCTGGAGCCGCTGCGCCGGGCCTACGTCCTGGCGGAGTCCTCGCACCGGGGCCAGACGCGCAAGAGCGGCGAACCGTACATCACGCACCCCCTCGCCGTGACCTTGATCCTCGCCCAGCTCGGCGCCGAGATCACCACGCTGACCGCGTCCCTGCTCCACGACACCGTCGAGGACACGGACGTGACCCTCGACCAGGTGCGGGCCGAGTTCGGTGACGACGTCTGCTATCTCGTCGACGGCGTCACCAAGCTCGAAAAGGTCGACTACGGAGCGGCGGCCGAGCCGGAGACCTTCCGCAAGATGCTCGTCGCCACCGGCAACGACGTACGCGTCATGTCGATCAAGCTCGCCGACCGGCTGCACAACATGCGCACCCTCGGTGTCATGCGCCCCGAGAAACAGGCCCGGATCGCCAAGGTGACCCGGGACGTCCTCATCCCGCTCGCCGAGCGCCTGGGCGTACAGGCGCTCAAGACGGAGCTGGAGGACCTGGTCTTCGCGATCCTCCACCCGGAGGAGTACGCCGAGGTCAAGGCCCTCATCGACGCCAACGCCGCAAGCGAGGGGGACCCGCTCGGGGACATCGCGGGCGAGGTGCGCGGCGTGCTCCGGGAAGCGGGCATCGCCGCCGAAGTCCTCATCAGGCCGCGGCACTTCCTCTCCGTCCACCGCGTCCACCGCAAACGCGGCGAGCTGCGCGCCTCGGACTACGGCCGTCTCCTCGTGCTCGTCAACGAAGACGCGGACTGCTACGGAGTCCTCGGCGAACTGCACACCTGCTTCACACCGGTCGTCTCGGAGTTCAAGGACTTCATCGCCGTACCGAAGTTCAACCTCTACCAGTCGCTGCACACGGCCGTGGCCCGCCCCGACGGCCAGGTCGCCGAGGTCCTCATCCGCACACACCAGATGCACCAGGTGGCCGAGGCGGGCGTCGTCGCGCTGCGCAATCCCTACGCTCCTCCTTCGGAGGAGCCTTCCGACCGGGCCGAGGACGAGCGCGTGGACCCGACCAGGCCCGGCTGGCTCTCCCGGCTCCTCGACTGGCAGCAGGCCGCCCCCGACCCGGACACGTTCTGGTCGACGCTTCGCGAAGACCTCGCCCAGGACCGCGAGATCGCCGTCTTCCGCCCCGACGGCGGCACGCTCGGCCTGCCCGCCGGCGCCAGCTGCGTGGACGCCGCCTACGCCCAGTACGGCGAGGACGCGCACGCCTGCATCGGCGCACGCGTCAACGGCCGCCTGGCGACCCTCAGCACCGTTCTGCGGGACGGCGACACCGTGCAGTTGCTCATGGGGCAGGACGCCACCTCCGGGCCGTCGAGCGAGGTGCGGCTCACCACACCCGCACGCCAGCTGCGCGGATCGCGATCCGACGCTGGCTCGCCACGCATCCGGCGCCCGCGGCCCCCGCCCCGGCACCGTCCCGCATGCGGCCGGCCCAACAGAGGCAGGCGACCGCCACGCCCCGCCGCGAGGCCCCCGACGTCCCGCGCCCGTCCGCCGCGAGCGCCGTGGTGGACCGCGAGGGCGCGACCGTACGCCTCGCGGGGTGCTGTACACCGGTGCCGCCCGACGCCGTCACCGCCTTCGCCGTACGCGGTGGCGTCGTGACCGTCCACCGCGTCGGCTGCCCCGCGGTGGAGCGCATGAAGGAAGTGGGGCGCGCGGAGGTCGGCGTGCGCTGGGGGGACACCGCGGAGTGCCGGGTGACCCTGACCGCCGAATCGTTCGGCCGTGCCCACCTGCTCGCCGACCTCACCGAAGCGATCGCCCTGGAGGGCGTCGCCATCATCTCCGCCACCGTGGAACCGCCCACCCAGCAGCGCGTCCGCCACACGTACACCCTGCAGCTGCCGGACGCGGCGCACCTGCCGGCGCTGATGCGGGCCATGCGCGCCGTGCCGGGCGTGTACGACGTGAGCCGCGCCCAGCACCCGGCCGCCGCCGCCCACTGACACGACACCGGGCCCCGGGACCGTCGACTCGGCTCATCGCCCGAGGGCACGGCGACCCGTTCGAGTGGCCGGAACGCGCGGCGTCACACCGTGCAGGGTCCGCGCTGGTAGCCGTAGGGCATGCTGCTCACCCCTCGGACCACGGCCGCGCGGCCGAAGGCCCTCCGCCACCCCCCGTATCGCCGCGGCACTGATCGCGCGACCGCGTCCGCCGCCCATCGTCGCGGCGAGCGCACCGTCCCCGGCCGCCCCGCTCGGCATCGGCGACCCGCTCTTCCCGCACCTGGGCAACCCCGGGTACGACGTGGACTCGTACGACATCGCCTTCACCTATCGCGGCGACAACCGCAAGCCGCTGGACGCCGTCACCAAGATCGACGCCTGGGTCACGGCGCCCCTGGAGCGCGTGAACCTCGACTTCACGCACAGCAAGGTCCGATCCGCCGAGGTCAACGGCGAGAAGGCCCGCTTCGACAGCACCGGCGAGGACCTGGTGCTCACGCCGTCCGCACCGCTCGGGCCCGGCGAACGGCTGCGGATCACCATCCGGCACACCAGTGACCCCGTCTCCACCGAGGGCGCCCAGAGCGGCTGGGTGCGCACGGGTGACGGTCTCGCCATGGCGAACCAGGCGGACGCCGCCCACCTGGTTTTCCCGTGCAACGACCATCCGGCGGACAAGGCGGCGTTCACGTTCCGCGTGACGGCCCCCAAGGGGCTCACCGCCGTGGCGAACGGCCTGCCGACCGCCACGACCCGTGACGCCGACGGGACCACCACCTGGGCCTACCGCACCCACCACCCCATGGCGACCGAACTGGCACAGGTGTCGATCGGGCGTTCCACCGTGGTCCACCGTGAGGGCCCGCACGGCCTCCCCGTACGCGATGTGGTGCCCACCAAGGACCGCAAGCTCCTGGAGCGCTGGCTGAAGAAGACGCCCGGCCAGCTCGACTGGATGGAGAAGAAGGTCGGCCGCTACCCCTTCGAGACCTACGGCGTCCTGGTCGCCGACGCGCGCACCGGCTTCGAACTGGAGACACAGACGCTCTCTCTCTTCGAGAGAGACATCTTCACCCGCCCCGAGTACCCGGAGTGGTACGTCGACGCGATCATGGTGCACGAACTGGCCCACCAGTGGTTCGGCGACAGCGTCACCCCGCGGACCTGGTCGGACGTCTGGCTCAACGAAGGACACGCCACCTGGTACGAGGCCCTCTACGCCGAGGAGAAGTCGAAGCGGCCCCTGGAGGACCGGATGAAGACGGCCTACCGCCGTTCGGACGGCTGGCGCACGGCCGGCGGGCCGCCCGCCAGGCCCAAGACGCCCGCGCCCGGGCAGAAGATCAGCCTCTTCCGACCCGTCGTCTACGACGGCAGCGCCCTGGTTCTCTACGCACTGCGCCAGGAGATCGGGCGCCGCGCCTTCGAACACCTTGAGCGGCAGTGGGTGCACATCCACCGCGACGGCAACGCCACAACGGCGGACTTCGTGCGGCTGGCCTCCGAGGTCGCAGACCGTGACCTGGGAGGATTCTTCGACGCCTGGCTGTACGGGGAGAAGACGCCGCCCATGCCGGGGCACCCGGACTGGCGTACCGGAGCGCCGGAAGGGAAGTAGGTACCCGGTGACGTTTTCCGGCCGGGAAAACACAGGTGACGAGACGGCCCGTGCCGTGCAACCATCGTCAGGTCGACGGCACGGCTGGTCCGGCCTTGGGGGCTTCCCCTCGGGGACATCTCAGGGTCGGCCGAGGCCGCGCCCGGGAATCTCCGGGCCGGCTCGGGCGTTGTCGACTGTGACGGGTGACGCATCCGTTGTCACGGGTGACGCATCCGTCGGCGACGGATCAAGAATCCGTCCGTATTCCATCGACGTATCGACGTAAGGATCCAATGACCTCCTCTTCTTCCCCTTCCCAGGACGCACAGAGCTTCGCGCAGAACTACCCCGAAGGTCTTCGGGCCGATGCCCTGATGGAAGAGGACGTCGCCTGGAGCCACGAGATCGACGGAGAGCGGGACGGCGACCAGCTCGAACGCTCCGAGCGCGCGGCTCTGCGCCGCGTCGCCGGACTCTCCACCGAGCTCGAGGACGTCACCGAAGTCGAGTACCGCCAGCTCCGCCTGGAGCGTGTGGTCCTCGTCGGCGTGTGGACCTCCGGGACCGTGGATGATGCGGAGAACTCCCTCGCCGAGCTGGCGGCTCTCGCGGAGACTGCGGGCGCGCTCGTGCTCGACGGCGTCATCCAGCGCCGCGACAAGCCGGACCCGGCGACGTACATCGGCTCCGGCAAGGCTATCGAGCTGCGGGACATCGTGCTCGAGACCGGCGCCGACACCGTCGTCTGCGACGGTGAGCTGAGCCCCGGCCAACTGATCCACCTCGAAGACGTGGTGAAGGTCAAGGTGGTCGACAGGACCGCCCTGATCCTCGACATCTTCGCCCAGCACGCCAAGTCCCGAGAGGGCAAGGCGCAGGTCGCCCTGGCGCAGATGCAGTACATGCTGCCGAGGCTCCGCGGCTGGGGTCAGTCGCTCTCCCGTCAGATGGGTGGCGGCGGCGGTGGCGGCATGGCCACCCGTGGCCCCGGTGAGACCAAGATCGAGACGGACCGGCGACGGATTCGCGAGAAGATGGCGAAGATGCGCCGTGAGATCGCGGAGATGAAGACGGGCCGCGACCTCAAGCGACAGGAGCGCCGGCGCAACAAGGTGCCTTCGGTCGCCATCGCCGGCTACACGAACGCGGGCAAGTCCTCGCTTCTCAACCGCCTCACGGGCGCGGGCGTCCTGGTGGAGAACGCACTGTTCGCCACCCTCGACCCGACCGTGCGCCGGGCCGAGACGCCGACCGGCCGGGTCTACACCCTGGCCGACACCGTCGGGTTCGTACGGCACCTGCCGCACCACCTCGTCGAGGCGTTCCGCTCCACGATGGAGGAGGTCGCCGACTCCGACCTCATCCTGCATGTGGTGGACGGTTCGCATCCGGTGCCGGAGGAGCAGCTGGCCGCCGTGCGCGAGGTGTTCCGCGATGTGGGCGCCACCGATGTGCCCGAGGTCGTGGTGATCAACAAGGCGGACGCGGCGGACCCGCTGGTCCTCCAGCGGCTGATGCGGAACGAGAAGCACGCGATCGCGGTCTCGGCGCGCACCGGCGCCGGTATCGCGGAACTCCTCGCGCTGGTCGACAGCGAGCTGCCGCGGCCCGAGGTCGAGATCGAGGCCCTTGTCCCGTACACCCACGGCCAGCTGATCTCACGTGCGCACGCCGAGGGCGAGGTGCTCTCCGAGGAGCACACCGCCGAGGGCACGCTGCTCAAGGCGCGGGTGCACGAGGAACTCGCCGCGGAACTCGGGCCGTACGTACCGGTCACTCGCTGACGGCAGCCGGACCGAGCGCGGTTCTGACCCGGTCGGCAAACGGCGAAGGCCCGAGGCCTGCCCCCTCTCGCAGGGGCGGGCCTCGGGCCTTCGCCGTGTTCAGGCGAGGTCAGGCGATGGTGGGTGCCCCGAGGCCGCCGGGTGGGCGACCTGCGGGGTGACCAGAGGGGTGTTCCGCGGGGGCTGCTACTGCGAGCCGTACTTCTTGCTCATCATGTCGTAGACCTGCTCGGCGCCCCTGCCCAGCTGCGGTCCCGCCAGCCAGGTGTTCTCGGCCGGACCGATGGAGGTGTTCGACACGAGCTTGGTCTTGCCGCCCACCGCGCGGAACCAGCCGCCGCCGGACGAGCCGCCGGTCATGGTGCAGCCGATGCGGTACATCGTCGGCAGGCTCGGTGACAGCGAGAGACGGCCCGGCTTGTCCACGCACTTGTGCATGATCAGTCCGTTGTACGGGGGAGCGGCCGGGTAGCCCCAGGCGCCCATCGAGCTGACGGTCTGGGTGGGCGGGGCCGAGAAGTCGACGTCGAGCGCGTTGCCCACGGTCTCCTCGAGGGACTTGCCGCCCTGCTCCGGCTTCACGTGCATCACGGCGTAGTCGTGCGTCGCACCCGCGCCGCCCGTCGGTCCGCCCTCGTTGATCCACTCGTTGGAGGTCGAGACCCAGTCCGCCCAGTACTGGCCGTAGGGGGCGACCTCCTGCGAAGTCGCGGTCCCCAGTTCGGCCTCGGACTTGCCGAGGTCGTTGTAGGAGGGCACGAACGCGATGTTGCGGTACCAGCCGCCCTCGGCGCCGGCGTGCACACAGTGTCCCGCGGTCCACACGAGGTTGGACTTGCCCGGGTTGCGGGGGTCCTTCACGATGGTGCCGGAGCAGACCATCGAGCCCTCGGGGGAGTCGAAGAAGATCTTGCCGACGGGGGCCGCGTTCTCGTGGTACGGCGTCTTCTCGGGCTTGGCCCGGACCGGCGTCGGGGCGGGGTCGGTCGCGCCCTGGTCGGCGCTCGCGTCCTTCGCGGCGATCGTCTTGTCCGGGTCCTTGGCCTTCTTCATCCGCTCGGGCTTCCAGAGCCCGGCGATGACCGGATTGACGAAGTCCTTGGACTCGCGCAGCCAGTCGTCCTTGTCCCAGTTCTTCCAGGCGCCGTTCTTCCACTTGTCCGGGTCGATGCCGTGCTCCTTGAGCTTGTCGGCAAGCTGACCGGGCAGCTCGGAGTTGCCCCCCTCGGAGCCGGCGTCGGAGCCTCCGGATTCCTGGGAGGCGGCGGCGTCCGGCTTGTCGCTCGCCTTGTCCTCGCTAGGACCGCAGGCCGTGGCGGTGAGCGCCAGGGTCGCTGCGAGTCCGGTGGCGGCGAGTGCGGCGCGCCGTCCGCGGCTGCGCGCGATGAGCGCACGAGTGGAACGCATGGTGCTGTTACCCCCGATAGAACGTGAATTGCGGTATTGCCATGTACGGATTGCCATGGACGAGTTGCCATGTACGCGTCATGCGCTGCCCCGGGGAAGTCCGGGGCATCCCGTGGTGACACAACACCCCACTATGCCTGTGAGATTGGGGACGAACAGCGGCGGGGTCGTGAAGGTTTCCGGCGACCCCGCCGCCGTACGGCATGTGGTGCGAGCGGCCTGACGTGCGCGAAGTCGATCGGCCAAGGGCCGACCGGCTTACTGTCCGGCGAACTTCTTGCTGACCGCGGTGTAGATGCCCTTGGCCTCCTTGCCCAGGCGCGGACCGGCCAGCCAGCCCGCCGTCACCGGACCGATGGAGGTGTTCGAGACCAGGGCGGGCTTGCCGTCCTGGCCCTGCGCCACCCAGCCGCCGCCGGACGAGCCGCCGGTCATGGTGCAGCCGATGCGGTACATCGTCGGGTCGGGCTTGGTGAGCGAGAGCCGCCCCGGCTTGTCGGCGCACTGGAACAGCTTCTGGCCGTCGAAGGGCGGCGCCGCCGGGTAACCGGTGGCCGTCATGGACTTGATCTGCGGAACCGCCGGAGCGTTGAAGTCCACGGGGAGCGCCGAACCGACGGTCTCCTCCAGCGACTTGCCCTCGCTGCCCTTCTCGGGCGCCACGTGAATCACCGCGAAGTCGTACGGCGCGCCCTTGCCGCCCGTCGGACCACCCTGCTCGATCCACTGGTCGGAGGTCTGCGCCCAGTCACCCCACCAGACGCCATACGGAGCGACCTCTTCCTTGGGAGCGTTCTTAAGCTCCTCGGCCGACTTGCCGCTGTCGTTGTACGAGGGGACGAAGACCATGTTGCGGTACCAGCCGCCCTGGGCGCCGGCGTGCACACAGTGGCCCGCGGTCCACACCATGTTGGACTTGCCCGGGTGGGCCGGGTCCTTGATGACGGTCGCGGAGCAGACCATCGAACCCTCGGGACCGTCGAAGAAGAGCTTGCCCGACTCGGCTGCCTGGCCGTGATACGGCGCCTTCACGGCGGCCGCCTCGACGGGCTCGGGGGTCGGGTCGGTGACGCCCTGGTCGCCGGAGATGTCGCTGTCGTCGACGCTGCGGTCCGGGTTCTTGTCGGCGTCCCGCATCCGGTCGGGGTCCCACAGGTCCTCGATGATCGGGTTGACGAAGTCGCCGGCCTCGCGCAGCCAGTCGTCCTTGTCCCAGTTCTTCCAGGCGCCGTTCTTCCACTTGTCCAGGTCGATCCCGTGCTCCTTGAGCCGGTCCTGGAGGTCCGCGGGTATCTGGATCTTGTCGTCGCTGCCGCCGCCGTCGCTGTCACCGGGCTGCGCCGCGGACGAGTCGCCGCCGGCGTTGTCCTCGGTGGGGCCGCAAGCCGTGGCGGTCAGTACGAGCGCCGCGCCGAGCGCCACCGCGGCTGCCGCGGGGGAGGTTCTGGTGCGCGCGCTCCTCCCACTGCGGGCGGTGCGGAGCGGACGTATGGGTCGCATCGTGAGATTCCCCCTGGGCCTCGAAAATCGTTCATGGTGCATCGTTCGTGGTGCGTCGTTTGCCGTGCGTCGTTCGACGTGCTGGGCGTCCGGGTGCGGAGCACCCGCCCACACCGGCGTGCATCCCCTGTGACCAGGGGGAGCGGCGCATCTGTCGCCGACGAACGGCCCCCCACACTATGCCGATGCCGTTGGGGACGGCCGACGGAAGGGCAACGGTTCCGTCACGGCAAGGATCTTCCGATGACCCGTGATCCCCGGGGTTCACCGTCGTTGGTACGTACGGGGGAGTCGCGGCCTGCGTTGATCTCCCCTGCCAACTCGCCCGCGCGTTCGGTCATATGGGGCTCACCCGGTATCCGGATTCACCCCGTTTCCACGACCGGCCGCGCTCGTCCACAGCGGGAGGACCAACAGTCGTGGCCGTGACCGAGCCAGCGCCCGCGGCGGTGTCCGCAGCATGTTCTGTAACGCAGTCTTTGGAGCCGGGAGGGCAGAGGGGGCCGGGGGAGCCTGGAGGGCCAGAGAGGCCGGGAGGGTTGGTGGGGTCGCTGGAGTCGGGGGAGTCGGCGGCCCGGAAGACCTTCGAGCCGGAGGCCGACGGACCCGAGGCCGTGCC
>RBWT01000064.1 GCA_004010275.1 Streptomyces huasconensis | reverse complement strand
CCGCCCGGCGCCCAGGCGGACGACGACACGTTCATCGCGATCACCCACACGAACGGCGTCCGCTCGCACCTGTACGTGAGCGCCACCACCGCCCAGCTCGGCCCCCGCTTCCGGGCCCTCGGCTCGAAGGCGGGGTACGTGAAGTACGGCCTCGACCCGCAGGAAGCCGCCCTGCGCGAGGGCAGGCGCCCCACCACGCAGGACCCCTGGGGCGTGGAGTCCGAGACGATGTGGGGCCGGATCGGCTCCGGCGAGTCCCCGCTGACCGGCGGCGGCCGCCCTGTGCCGACGCTGCCCGGCGACTACCCCGCGTACTACGCGGCGATCGCCGACGCCCTGCGCGGCACCGGCGAGAACCCCGTCACCGCGCTCCAGGCCGCCGCGGCCCTGGACGTCCTGGAGGCGGCCCGCCGCTCGGCCCGCGACGGTGTGACGGTGACGCTGTGACCGCCGCGGCGCCCTCCGTGGAGGAACTGGAGGCGCAGGAGCGCCGCCTGGTCCTGCCCCGCTTCACGTACGACGACGCGTGGGCGCTCGGCTCGCTCCTGGTGGAGCTGGCCCGCGAGCGCCGCGCCCCCGTGGCGATCGACATCACCCGCGGCGGCCAGCAGCTGTTCCACGCGGCGCTGCCCGGCTCGACCCCGGACAACGACGCCTGGATCGATCGCAAGCGCCGCGTCGTCGAGCGCTACGGCTGCTCGTCGTACCTGGTCGGCGCCCGCTTCCGCGCCAAGGGCACGACCTTCGAGGCCTCCTCCCGCCTGGACCCCGACACATACGCGGCGCACGCCGGCGCGTTCCCGCTGGCGGTGGAGGGCGCCGGGGTCATCGGCGCGGTGGTGGTGTCGGGGCTGCCGCAGGTGGAGGACCATGCGCTGGTGGTGGCGGCACTGGAGCGGTTCATCGCCGCCTGAGCCACCCTCGGCCCAGCAAAAAGCAGGCCCCGCACGGAACCGGGAAGTCGCCGGGTTCTCGTGCGGGGCCGCTCACAGCGCGTGCGCCGTCAGACTCGGTTCAGGGTGTACGTACCCGTACCGTCCTGCCTGCCGCTGGAGTACTGGCGTACGGACTCCCCGTCCGCGTACCGGTCGTGGCCCATCATGGAGCCGGTGTACTTGTTCTGCACACCGATCTTCGAGCTGCCGGGCACATCACGGTAGATGTAGAACCGCTGGAGGTCGTCCTCCGTGCAGGGGGACGCCATCATCAGGGGCGCCTGGTCGGCGCCCGCGCTCTGCACGGGGATGGTGGCGCATGCCTGGTTGCCCAAGTTCCACAGAGTCGCCTCCATGACCCCGTCGCGCTCCGTCACGTTGCACAGGCGCCACTGGTCCAGGTTGCCGCTGAAGATCGTCGAGGGCCGCAGGCGGACACTGTCGGCCCTGAGGTGCGGCGCGCCCCAGGAGAGGGGCTTGCCGGGGACGGTGATCCTGTAGAGCTCGGACCCGCAGCTGAGGTCGGCCTTCGCGATGGGCGCGCCGCCCTTCGCGCCGGCCTTCGCGCCGGGCCCGTCGGCCTTGGGCTCTCCGGCGACCTTGGGCTGTCCGGCGACCGTGCCGCCGGTGGCGGCCTGGCGCTGCTCGAGGCGGTCCCGCTTCTGCTTCGCCGTGGGCGGCACCGCACCCGCCGGGCGGTCGACCTTCGCGGCGGGCGAGCCGCAGTCGAGGAGGCCCTGCGCCTTGGCCATGATGCTGTTCGCGGGCACGCTGTCCTGGCAGCGCACCGCGCCTTCCTCCAAGGTGGTGAAGGTGGTGAAGTTGCCGCCGCCGGGGCCCTCGATCCACTTCAACGCCCAGCCGCCGCCGCTCTGTTGGACGCGGTTGCAGTTCAGGCTCGCGTACGTACCGGTGACCTTCTTGGTGCCCTTGTAGACGCCGTAGTAGCCGGGCTGGTTGAAGTTCCACGTGACCGCGTTCGACTCGGTGCTCGTGGAGGAGGCGTCGACCTTCACGCTCAGACCCAGGCTCGCACCGGCGGCGGTGAGGGTCTGGACGGGGAAGCTGCCCTCGAAACCGGCGGTGGCGCCGACGGAGACCGCGATGACCGTCTGGGTGCTGGTGGTGACGACATGGTTGCCGGTAGTGCCCTCGGTGACGAACCAACCCTTGAAGTGGGTGATCGTCGGGGAGACTTCGGTGGACTTGATGTATGGCTTGCGGGTGCCGAGGTCGGCCGCCGTACAGGTGTCACCGGGCTTGGCCGTCGTCGAGGCGGCAGCCGGTGAGGCGGTGGGTGCCGCGGCGGCCGGTGAGGCGGCGAGGCTCATGGCGGTGACCGCCAGGGTGGCCGCCGTGGCGGTCACCGCCGTGAATGATCTGCCGAAGCGGCTTACGGGCCCTATGGAGCGCAGCATTGCCTGTTTCCCCCTGGTCGCCTGGTCCTGTGTGTCCGGTCCTGTGTGTGTCCGGTCCTGTGTGCGCGGTCGGGGGTGAATGTAGCGGCCACAGGGGGTGGTGGCGTAGGCCGCGAACTAGCCACAAAGGATCACGGAGGGGCTTGTTCCGCCCCTGCGGCGGCCATCAGGGCTGGTGGGGGGAGTGGGCGGGGCGGCTTGCGTGCGGGGCCGATTGCCTGCGGGGCGGCTCGCGTGCGGGGCCGCTTGCCCGTGGGGCCGACTTGCACGCGGGCGCCGCCTACGCGTCCTTCAGCTCCTGCCGCTGCCGCCCCAGCCCCTCGATCTCCAGCTCCACGACGTCCCCGGCCCTCAGATACGGCTTCGGCTCGGGCTGCCCCATGGCGACGCCCGCCGGCGTACCGGTGTTGATGACGTCACCGGGATAGAGCGTCATGAACTGGCTTACGTAGCGCACGACTTCCGCCACGGGGAAGATCTGCTCGGCGGTCGTGCCGTCCTGCTTCAGCTCGCCGTTGACCCAGAGTTTCAGGGAGAGCGCCTGCGGGTCGGGGACTTCGTCGGCGGTGACCAGCCAGGGGCCCAGCGGGTTGAACGTCTCGCAGTTCTTGCCCTTGTCCCAGGTGCCGCCCCGCTCGATCTGGAACTCCCGCTCGGACACGTCGTGCGCCACCGCGTACCCCGCGACGTGCGCGAGCGCCTGCTCGTGCGACTCCAGATAGCGTGCCGTACGTCCGATGACCACGGCCAGCTCGACCTCCCAGTCGGTCTTCACCGAGCCGCGCGGCACCAGCACGGTGTCCTCCGGGCCGATCACGGTGTCCGCCGCCTTGAAGAAGACGACGGGCTCGGCGGGCGGCTCGGCCCCCGTCTCGCGGGCGTGGTCGTGGTAGTTCAGCCCGATGCACACGACCTTGCCGATGCGCCCGACCGGCGGCCCGACGCGCAGCCCCTCGGCCGCCAGCGCCGGCAGCACCCCGGCGCCCGCGGCGGCCCGTATCCGGTCGAGGGTGCCCGCGTCGGAGAGCAGCGCCCCGTCGATGTCCGTGACGAGCCCCGACAGGTCCCGCAGGGTTCCATCGGCGTCGAGCAGCGCGGGGCGCTCCGCCCCGGCCGTACCGACTCGCAGCAGCTTCATGGTCGAACTCCATTCCTTCGGTAGCCCGGCCGATGGATGCGGCCATCGGAGGTCAGGGGTTGGTCGATCGTCCAAGGTCGCCGTCCGCTCCGCAAGACCCCGTTCACGTACTGGACCCTTACCGGGCGGTAGCAAGGAGGCGGCAAATAGGCAGTAACAGGGCGTTCCCCGTCACCCGGCCGCGGCCGCCAGCGGGGCGCCGCCCGGCATGTCCCGGTACAGCACCGCCCGCTCGACGGCGCTCCAGGTCGTGCTGGTCACCACGTACAGCGCGACGGCGAGCGGCACCACGGCCACCGTGAACAGAGTCATGAACGACATCAGCGGCATCACCTTCGTCATGGCGGCCATGCCCGGCACCTGCGGGTCGCCGGCCGACGGCTGCGGGGCGGCCGCCATCTGCCGCTTGGTGCGTACGTAGTTGAAGGTGGCGACCGCCGCGACGACGGCGAACAGCGCCAGGTAGACCAGGCCCGGCGCCCCGAAGACCCCGCCGTCGGCCAGCGCGTCGGCCCACCGGCCGCCCAGGGGCGCGGCGAGGAGCGTGTGGCCGAGCAGTCCGTTCGCCTCGCCACCAATGCCGGAGCTGGAGAACAGGCGGTAGAGCAGGAAGAACGCGGGGAGCTGGAAGAGGCTCGGCAGGCACCCGGAGAGCGGCGAGACCTGCTCCTTGCGGTGCAGTTCGAGGACCGCCTTCTGAAGCTTCTCAGGGTTCTTGGCGTGCTTCTTACGCAACTCCGCGATCTGCGGCGACAGCTTGGCGCGCGCCTTCTGGCCGCGGGCGGAGGCGCGCGAGAGGGGGTGGACGAGGAGGCGTACGCAGGCGGTGAAGAGCACGATCGCGGCGGCGGTGGCCGAGCCGTGGAAGAGGGGGTCGAGCAGGTCGGCGAGGTTCTCGACCAGTCCGGCGAACGCGGACATGAAGGCGGAGAGCGAATCGGACAGGAAGTCGAACATGGCGGAGCCCTCCGAGGGTCTCGTCGTGCCGGAAGTGGAGGCGACGGCGGACAGCCGTGGCGTCGGCATGACGACCCGCGAGGGGCGGTGGTGCGGGGCGATCCCCTACGCGGCGGCCGTCAGGAGGGGACGGCCGGGCGCTCGGGGGCGCCTGCGGCCCCGGCATCGGGGTCGCGATGGGGCAGGAAGGCGGTACGCCGTTCCCGGTCGCGGATGGCCGTACGCACGCGGGTGCGGGGTACGGCGGGCGCGCAGCGCGCGGCGATCACGGAGCAGACGGCGAGGGCGGAGCCCGCGGCGGCGTCGCGGCGAGCGCGACGGCGGCGGTCAGGCTGCCGGTGTCGACGAGGACGACCTCGACGAGCAGGAACAGGAGGAGCAGGGCCGGACGGGCGGCGACCTGCCAACTGCGCATGAGCTCTCGCACCAGTGGTCCCCCCTCTCCGCAGCCTGCTGCTGTACCCATTGCCCCACGGACAGACAGCCCCGTACGACAGACAGTCCCGTTATACAGGATCGGTCTCGATCGGCTGAAGGACGGCTCGGGGAGGGCTGGCGGCGGCGGGGGTCCTCCGCTGCTGCGGGAGCCGCGAGGCTGAGGCCGCTGCCGGGCTGCGCCGAGGCCCTACCGGGGCCGCATGGACCGCAGGGTCCCCCACACGACGAGGCGGTACTTCGAGGTGTACTCGGGGGTGCAGGTGGTGAGCGTGATGTAGTACCCCGGCGCGCGGTACCCGTACCCCTCGCGCACCTCACTGCGCGGCACGTCCCGGATGACGCCCCCGTCGCGGGCGGCCGTCCGCGCCAGCCGCTTGTCGACGACGTACGTGTATACGGCACTGCGGGTCTCGACCCGCAGCTCGTCCCCTCTCCGCAGCCGGTCGATGTACCGGAAGGGTTCGCCGTGCGTGTTGCGATGCCCGGCGAGGGCGAAGTTCCCGGCCTGGCCGGGCTGGGCGGTGCGGGGGTAGTGCCCGGCGTACCCCTGATCGAGGACACCGCCCTTGCTGACGCCTTCGGCGACGGGGACGCGGACGCCGATCTCGGGGATGCGGAGGATGGCGTAGGCCTGGTCCCAGCGGGGAGCGGGATCGCCGGTACGTACGGAGGACCCGCCGCCCGAAGAAGCCTCCAAGGGCGGCGAGGACCGCTGAGAAACCGAAGCCTGCGGCGAAGCGGAAGGGGACGAGGAAGAGGACGACGAGGAAGAGTCCCCCCGCCCCTCCTCAAGGGACGACTCCCCCCACTCCTCCTCAAGGGCCAGGACCGTGCGCTCGGCGGCGGCGCGGGCCTGCCGGTTGGTCCACCACAGCTGATGGACGACGAACAGCAGGAGTACGAGCCCCAGCGTGACGGCGACCTCGGCCCCGCCCCACAGCACGCGCACCCCGAGGGCCCACCGGCCGCGCCGCCCCTGCTGCACCACCGGAACCGGAACCTGCTCCCGCACGACGCCTCCCTCACACCCCCGCGGCGGACGGCCGCCCGGAGGATAGGCGCTGCCTCCCCAACAATCCATGGCCGTCCCCGGCCAACCGATCCCAGACGCCGGACGGGCCCTCCTGCAGGGGACCCGCTCGGCAGTACGGTGTCCCGTATGCGCCCCGAGAAGCCTGCCGCCGCTGCCGATCACGTCGACGCCGACCACATCGCCGAAGCCGCGCGCCTGGAACGCACGGCCGGCCTGTACCCGGAGGACGCCGAACACCTGCTCCTCCAGGCCGCCGCCCACCTCGAACTGGCCGGCGCCCGCGACCGCGCGACGACCCTCTACGACCGCCTGCTCTCCGCGGACGCCGAGCGGCCCCCGGCCGCCCCCCTCCTGATCCGCGCCCTGAAGGCCTCGAACCTCTGGGAGTACGGCCACGAGGCGGAGGCGAGGGCGATCATCGAGGGCGTGCGCACGGCGGCGCCCCGGGACCCGGCGCCCTGGGTGATCGTCGCGGAGTCCCTCGAATCCCACGACGAACTGGAACAGGCCCAAGCCATGTTCACGGAGGCGGCGACCCTGCTCGTCCCTCCCGGGACGCAAAACCCCCCGCACGCGACGCACCCGATCCTCTTCGGCCGCCACCGCGTACGCCGCATGCTGGGCGCCGACCACGACGCGTGGGACGCCCTGGCGGACCGGATCTCCACGTCCTCGGTCCCGTTGGACGAACTGCACGACCCGAAGCGGACCTGGTCCCTCGGCTCGGAGAACCCGGCGGAACTCCGCGCGGAGATCACCCGCCTCCAGGCGGAACTGGGCTCGTACCGCCAGGCGTTGTCCCGCCCCTTCCCGGTGGCGATCCTGCACTGGCCGGAACCGGAACTGACGGAACTCCTGACGGCGTACCCGCCCCTCACCGCCGAATACCCCTCCCACGAGGAGCACTTGGCGACCATAGAGTCCTCCTTGCGCGAACTCTCCGCCTCCGGCACCCCGAACCTCGGCATCGTCACCGGCACGGTCCCCTCCTACGAAGCCTTCGCAGCCTCAGAATCCACCTCCCCCGCCAACCCGACCCTGCTCCCCCAGTACGCGACGACACTGGCGGCCCGGGGGCGGGCGGTGGCTTGGCCGCCGGAGCGAGATGCCGAGTGCTGGTGCGGCAGCGGGGCCGTGTACGACGACTGCCACGCCGGAGCGCTTTGAGACCCTGCGCTCCGGGGCCGAGCAGTCGAAGACTTTCGGCCGGCAGCAGCGAGGGCGCACGCCCGCCTGGGTCGGACCACTCCAGTACCGTCACAGTTGTCGAATGAGTCATCGGGCCGCCCTTCCCCCACACAGGCCCCGCCTCGTGCGCGAGAAGGATGCGAGAAGAACCGAACCATGCCCGATATACCCATTAGTGACTGGCAGTACGACGTCCCCACCACTGGTAGCAAGCAGCTGCCGCCTGACGCCGGGTACGGCAAGGCCCTCACCAACCAGGGGTACGACTTCGAGGTGGCTGTCGCCGACCTGATCGACAACTCCATTGATGCGGGGGCTCGTAACGTCGTCGTGCACTTCCTGCGCGACGACAACCGCGTCACCAGCCTCCTGATAGTCGACGACGGCTGCGGCATGGACGACGACGGCCTCGACGCGGCGATGACCGTCGGCCGCCGTCGCGACTATGGCGACCACGCGCTCGGTCTGTACGGAACCGGCCTCAAAGCGGGCTCGCTCTCCAACGCGGCCTCGCTCACCGTCATCAGCCGCACCCGACGCAGCCGGGCGGCCGGTCGCAAGCTGACTTCCGCGGGTATCGAGGACGGATTCCGTTGCGACACCGTGGATCACGTGTACGCACAGCGGCTCATCGACCGTTATGACGGGGTGATCCAGTGGCAGGGCACGATCATCCGTTGGGACCGGGTGCGGGCCTTCGAGACGATGGCGCTCGGCCAGACCGAGCGGTTCCTATCCGAGGCAATCAACCGTCTGGAGCGCCACCTGGCACTTCACCTGCACCGTTTCCTGTCCCGCGATGATTTCAACATCGATATCGTCGTGGAGCACGTGGCCCTGCCGGGTGACGAACTCGAACACATCGGCGTGGAGCCCCTGGATCCGTTCGGGTACCGGTTCCCGGGCCGCGCCGGCTACCCGACAGTCCTGACAGCTCCGTTGGAAGGCGTCGGGGACCTCCCCCTGCACGCCCATATCTGGCCCGCCAAGTCCAAACTGCCCGGCTACCGCGACATCGGCCCACTCGCCGACCGCCAAGGCTTCTACTTCTACCGCAACGACCGGCTCGTCCAGGCGGGCGGCTGGAACGGCCACCGTGTGGCGGAGGGCCATCTGAGCCTCGCCCGTATCGCCGTCGATCTGCCCACAAAGACCAACTCCGTCTTCAGCCTCGACGTGAAGAAGGAAGGTGTCACCGCAACCCAGGCCTTCGTGAGCGGCATCGAGAAAGCCACGGACACCAAGGGCGGTACCTTCCGGAGTTATCTCGAGGCTGCCCAGGCTGCCTACCGCGAGGGCAACTCACGCGCCGAGATCGCTCGAAAGCCTGTCATCTACCCGGGCAAGGGACTCGATCCGAAGATCCGCCGCACGGTCCGCCAGGAACTCCCGGAGCGGGGCGGAGAGGATCCGATCACCTTCAGCTGGGTTCCCCTGCCCGACGACCGCTTCTTCGACATCGACCGTGACGGGCACGTCATCCTGCTCAACAAGCAGTACCGGCACGCTTTCAACGCAGGCCTACGAGGAGGCCTCAACGACGCGCCTGTCGCCAAGACCATGCTCTACCTCCTGCTGGAGGACTGCTTCGCTCTGGGCCGCTGGGAGAAAAAGCGGCAGGACCGACTCGACTATTGGAACACGATCATGCTCACGGCGGTACTGAGCCAGCGCGAGCGTTTCCACGACGGCCAGGAGACCACGTGATCATGCCGCACACCGCGATATTGCTCGAGATCCACTCCGAGGCGCTGGAGAGCATGACGCGCCGTCCACGACCGTTCTTCGACACGGCCGCCGACATAGCGGAGGAGGACCACCCGGGCGTCGACCTGAGTTCCGAGACATTCCGAGCGCTGCTCGTCTCCGGCGACACCGCCCTTGTGGATCTGTGGAGTCGCAAGCTCACCACATGGGACTTCGCCGACGCGCCACGTTGGAGTCGGGAAACACCCGCACGCACCGACGAACGTCGCCGACTGATATACGACCGTCTCGGATTCGAAGAGGACCTGCGCAAGGCACTCGATGCCACCGCCCCGGTGCACAAGGAGCCGGGGTCGGTGGTGATCACCGGCGAGTTCACTCCTTGGTACACATCCGAACGCGCGGCACGCCATGCCTTCTACTGGCCCAAGTACCGTGAGGTGCTGGAGGGCAAGGGCCTCTCCGCGACAGCCGTCGCTCACCTCGACACGGCCACCGACGCCGTCGTCGAGCGCCTCGCCGACCCCGAGCAGGACACCGCCCGTCAGGCGAAGGGACTCGTCGTCGGTTACGTACAGTCGGGTAAGACGGCCAACTTCACGGGTGTCGCCGCCAAGGCCATCGACGCCGGCTACCGCCTTGTGATCGTCCTCGGCGGCACCCTCAACCTGCTGCGCGCCCAGACACAGCGCCGACTCGACAAGGAGCTCATCGGCCAGGAGAACATCCTCGGCGGCGCGGACCCCAGCGATCCGGACACGCTCGTCGGTATCGACTATGTCGGGGACGATGACGAATGGGACAGCTTCATCTCCTTCGGTCATCGCCCGTCACAGCAGGGTCACCCCGATATCGACCGGCTCACCACCCGCGACAAGGACTACGTCGGTCTACAACAAGGCATACGGGCGTTGGAGTTCGAGAAGCGCAACAAGCGCGCTCGGCTCCACGACCCGGAGAATCTGCACCACACCGCGGCCCGCATCATGGTGGTCAAGAAGAACAAGGCCGTCCTCACCCGACTGGTCAAGAATCTCAAGCAGATCCAGGGCCAGGGCCTGCTGGCCGAGATTCCGGCGCTGATCATCGACGACGAGTCCGACCAGGCGTCGGTCAACACCATCGACCCGAAGAAGTGGGAGGGCGGCAACCCGAAGCGCACCGCGATCAACGGCCTCATCTCGCAACTCCTCACCCTGCTCCCGCGCGCCCAGTACGTCGGTTATACGGCCACACCCTTCGCGAACGTCTTCGTCGACCCCGGCGACAGTGAGGACATCTTTCCCAACGACTTCCTGATCTCCCTCCGGCGCCCTGATGGGTACATGGGGGTCCAGGAATTCCATGACCTGGACTCGCCTGTCCCACTCGCGGACCGCACAGTCGCAAACTCCCAGGAGCTGGCCCATGTTCGCGGCGTTCACCACTCCGCGGGGGATGATCGTCTCCAGGAAGCCTTGGACTCCTTTCTCCTCGCCGGCGCCATGAAGCTGTACCGTGCCGACCACGACAGCCGCTTGGGCAAGCGATTCCGCCATCACACGATGCTTGTCCACGAATCGGTCCGCATGGTCGAGCACGCCGAACTGGCTCTGCGCATCAGCACCATGTGGCACAGCTCGGCCCCCTTGAGTCCCACAGGACTCGCTCGCCTGCGCAGGCTGTACGAGACGGACTTCGGCCCGGTGAGCGAAGCCCGAGCCGGCGACCTGCCGACACCTTCCTCTTTCGATGAACTCCGCCCCCATATATCCCGTGCGCGTCAGCTCATCAACAGGGGTGACGCCCCCGTGATCGTCGTCAATGGTGACAAGGAGAGCGACTACGCCAAGTCCGACCTGGACTTCGACCGCACCCCTCACGTCTGGAAAATTCTGGTCGGCGGCACGAAGCTGTCTCGTGGCTTCACCGTCGAGGGGCTGACGGTCACGTACTACCGGCGGAAGACGCAGCAGGCGGACACCTTGATGCAAATGGGGAGGTGGTTCGGCTTCCGCGATGGATATCAGGACCTCGTACGCCTCTACATCGGCCGGGAGGAGATCCTCCGTCCCGCCACGGCCACCCGCCCCGCCGTGACCGTCGACCTGTACGAGGCATTCGAGGCGATCTGTCAGGACGAGGAGGACTTCCGTAAGGAACTCACCCGCTATTCGGCCCTGATCGACGGCCGCCCTCAGGTCACCCCGGCCCAGATCCCTCCTCTGGTGTCCCAGCACCTTCCTTGGATCAAGCCCTCGGCCCGCAACAAGATGTTCAACGCGGTATTGGACGAGATGCGCTCCCACGGAACATGGGTGGAGCCCACCGCGTATCCGAAGGATCCGAACGACCTCCGCTTCAACGTGGAGGCCTGGTCGCCCGCCCTGAAGGCCCTGCGGAGCGATCGGGTCACGCTGTCCTGCACGTTGGAGGAGACCGGCCGCCCCGACAAGCATGAAGCCCTGTTGGGAGCCCTCTCCCACGAAGAACTGCTCCGGATCCTGTGTGACCTCCGATGGCTGGAGCCCGACCAGTTCTCCCCGCACTTGAGGGCCCTGATCGGCACGGACGGCAACCCTGCCCTGATCGACGACTGGTTGATCATCGCACCCCAGCAGAAGTCCGACCGCCGCGAAGAGGCGACGATCCTCGGCTCGCGTCCGCTGTCCCTGGCCCGACGCGCGCGACGGCGCGGCGATTTCTTCGGCGCGATCAGTGAACCGAGGCACCGCAGCGTCGCGAGGCGGGTGGCCGGCGTGCCGGGGGCCGGCGACGAGTTCGTCGAGTCCCTGGTCCGCAGCCGCCGAGGGGCTCTCGTTCTGTACCCGGTGATCGAGGACGACTCCCGTCCCCTGTCCGACGGAACGATCGACCCCCGCCGCGTGGTCATGGCCTTCGCCCTCGTCGCTCCCGCCCTCGCCGATGGGGGAAGCAGGACGTATCCCCGCTTCCGCACCAGGGACTCCTCGCGGCGCGATTCCGCGATCGTCGACCGGAACAACGCCGGAAAGTAGGAGACTGGGGCCATGCGTGCCGCGCCTCCCTCCAGCCCTGACGTCTCGGCCCGGATGAGTCGACAGACGAACCGGGACACAAGTGCGGAACGGGCGGTGCGGCAACTGCTCCATGCCTCCGGGTACCGCTATCGGACCCATTTCCCGGTACCGGGCATGCGCAGGCGGAAGATCGACATCGCGTTCACTCGCGCAAAAGTGGCTGTGCTCATCGACGGCTGCTTCTGGCACGGGTGCCCGGAACACGCCACCAGTCCGAGGGCGAACGCGCAGTGGTGGAGACAGAAGCTCGATCGCAATATCGAGCGGGACCGTGAGACGAACGCACAGTTGCAGTCCCATGGCTGGACGGTCCTGCGCTTCTGGGAACACGAACCACCGGATGTCGTCATGCATCAGGTGGCCGCGGCTGTGGACCGAGAGAAAACGGCGAGGCGAAAAGGGCAGGAAGAGGGCGGGGGCCGGTGAGCGAAATGCACTTCGTGGATCTGTGTGCCGGGGCCGGAGGGCTGGCACTGGGACTGGAACAGGCGGGTTTCGAACCCGTGCTGCTCCTGGACAAGGAAAGCGCGCCCTGCGACACACTGCGCAGGAACCGACCGACGTGGCGGACCCTGCAGACGGATCTCCTGGAATTCTCCCCGTCTCGACACAAGGAGATCTACGACGTGGATCTCCTTTCGGCAGGGCTACCTCGCGTGAAATCCAGCGCAAGCGTCGCCCGAACCGACACCGACGCCGAAATGCGCTTACTGGAGGCAACCCTCTACCTGGTGCATTCCGTGCAACCGCGATCTTTGCTGATCGAAAACGTACCCGGCCTGGTGAGCGCACCCGCATTCGAACCGATACGCGACTTCATCCGCGTGGAACTTGAGCACCTCGGCTATCGCTTTCGTTGGTTCGTGGTGAACGCAGCCGACTTCGGAGTACCGCAGGATCGGAAACAAGGGCTGCTCATCGCCCTCAAGGGGGAACACTTCGGCGCATTCCGTCCACCGGAGCCGATGCGCCAACGTCTGTCCGTGGGGCAGGCCCTGCACCGTTCCATGGCGGAGCGCGGTTGGCGGGACGCGGACCGGTGGGCGGCACAGGCAGTCAGCGTGGCCCCGACCTTGGTCGGCGGGTCGGACAGGCGGGGAGGGGCGGATCTCGGACCGACAGGGACGAGGAGGGCCTGGGCGCGGATGGGGGTTGATGGAAGCACCGTGGCGGACGATGTTCCCGGTCCAGACTTCGTATGGGCTCCGGAGACCGGACGGCACGGGATGGTCAAGCTCACTACGGACCAGGCGGCTCTCCTGCAGGGCTTCCCGCCGGACTGGGAAGTCGCGGGGAGGAAGACGGCTCGCTACCGGCAGATCGGGCACGCCTCCCCACCGCCGGTGGGCAAGGCGCTCGGGTCGGCGATCCGGGCCGCCTTGGCCGCACCCGGAGGCACCCTCGCCGACGGATACACTTCAACCCCATGAACAGCCCAGGATCACAGGTTCACCATCTCGACGGAGTCCGCATTCTCGACCTGTTCGCAGGCCCCGGCGGACTGGATGTGGCGGCACACTTCCTGGGGTTCAAGAGCATCGGGATCGAGTGGGATCGAAACGCCTGCGAGACGCGCTACGCAGCCGGCCTGCCGACGATTCACGCCGATGTGAGCGTCATGCGAGAGACTCGCTTCGACGAGATCCCCAAGACGGTCGACGTACTCGCCGGCGGGCCGCCCTGCCAGTCCTTCTCCGTCGCGGGGAAAGGCGCGGGACGGCAGGCTCTGGACACGGTGAAGGAGTTCATCCACCGCCTCGTGCACGGAGAAGACGAAGCCAGGATCGACGAGGATCTCCACTCCCGGGGCGTGGACCCGCGCACCGCGCTGGTCCTGGAGCCCCTCCGCTGGCTCCTCAAGGCGATCGAAACAGAGGACCGCGATCCCTACAGGGTGATCGTTCTGGAGCAGGTGCCCGCGGTTCTGCCCCTGTGGGACGTCTATGCCAGGCTTCTGCGCAGCGGGGAAGGAAGGCTCAAGGGCGTCAAGTACGAAGCCGAGTTCTGGGAGCTGAAGACAGAGCAGTACGGGGTACCGCAGACGCGCACCCGAGCGGTACTCGTCGCCCGGCGCCCCGGAGACGGGGCCATCGACCCGCTGGAGCCGAGTCACCTGCCCTTCGACCTGCATCGGGCGAAACGTGGTGCTGCTCAGGCCGACATGCTTCCGACCGACGCGGCGATCTCCAACATACCTTCATGGATTTCCATGGGGAAGGCCCTCGACGCGGTGAGCGGGTCGGAGGGCTCCCCCGTGGATGTGTCCCGTTTTCGAGTGGAGGGCAAGACAAAGTTCTTCGTCGTCTCCAATTACGGTTCCGGCGGTGACCCGAAGAACAGGGGTCGGCGCCAGTCCCATGAGCCCGCTTTCACGGTCACCGGGAAGATCTCCCGGAACAAGGTCTACAAGAGCCTTGCAGACTATGAGGCCGGGAAACACGATCGCTTCACCATTCCCGAATCCGGGGTTCTCCAGACCTTCCCGCACAACTTCCCCTGGTCGGGCAAGGACCAGGCGCAGCAGGTGGGCAACGCCGTACCACCCCGGCTCGGCATGCACGTACTAAGCAGGGCACTGCGCGGGGACGCCCCCTCCGAGGAGGAGCTGGCAGCCGCGACCACGTGGCCAGTCGTGCCCCCGGCCACCACGGAGGAACTACGCGCCATCGGGTGTGGTGATCAGAGCCGATGCCCCCCCGATTCGCACAAGGTCAATCCCGCTCCTCGGAAGTCCGCCCCCTGACCGCCGCGTCCCCGAACAGCTCCTCGAAGTGAGCGATCAGGCCGTGTACCGCGTCGGCCGGCACCCGCTCCTCCTCGGGCCCTTCGGGCAGAGTGTTCCGGGGAACAGGGAGGGCTGATGCGGCCCCCGCGATCCAGTCGCGCAACGGCTCCCCGTCGGGCTCGGTGTCCGGAGCGATGACGTCGTACATCAACGTCGCCGCGGCGGCGTTGACAGCGCGTGTGAGTGCGTTGACCTCCCGACCGGTGCGTACGCTCCCTTTCTCCATGAGGCCGACGAGGGCGAGAGCCGTCGGGCGATGATCAACGATGTCCAGCCGCAGAGCGGAGTTGAGCATGTCCTGGTTGCCACAGGCCACGACAGCGGGTCGGTAGTCCGGGCCGTCACGGAACAGTTCGGCCGCCCACCACAGTCGTGCAAATGTCTGCTTGTAGTGGGCGCCGACGAACCTGTCCCTGGCCACACCTCCACGGGAGCCGTCCGCCCTCGGCTCGGAGAGGTGGCGCCAGACCACGTAATCCGGTGCCACGCCGAGGGCCATATAGGTCCAGAATCGCTTTTCCGCCGCTTCCCGTCGGGTCAACCGAAGTGTCGCGTGCAATCGTGGCGCCAGCCAGGCATCCGCCGCCGTGGGACGCTCGTCCCGGAACTTGCTAAGGGCATCGTCGAGCAGGTCCCGTACCCGGTGCAGCTGCCATCGTGCATCGTCGTCCGGAAGTGGTTCCACCACCTTGTTCAACGCGATGGACGGTATGCCCTCCCGCCCTGCGAGCAGGCCGGTGGAGATGTATTCCGCCGCCTGTACGTCGGAGATGAGGGCAAGCCGCTCGGGAAGGTGCTCAGGACGGGAAGTCACGCGTGGGTCTCCTGGTCGAGTCGTTCGATGCCGCGGACCGTGGCGGTCAGCGTCCCGGGCACTTCCGCCCGCCGCCCCGCGGCGTAGTGGATGCGGGGCTGTAGGTCCGCCCAGCTCCCCTCACCGGTGCGACGGATGTGCACCTCCCGGAGAGCGTCCTCCGCCGCCCGTCCGGGGAAAATGTCCGGAAGCATCTCGCGGAGCACCGCACCTCGCCAGTCGGGAGGAAACAGCGGCGTCCCGTCGTCCTCGATCTCCAGATCTCCTATGGCGGTATGAAAGACAGCGGTCCACACATCGGCGCACATCTGGGCCAGGACCATCTCCCCCACAACGCGCTCCACCTTCGAGCCCGTACCCTCCACGAGCGCTACGAGGCCCTCGAAGTCGGAGTTCAGACGGACGGTGGGCATGCGGCCCGAGGTGTCCACGATCCAAGGAGCTTCCCGGAACCCGCGTAGCCATTCGGCGCCCCGGGCGAAACTGACAGTGCTCACATCGAGTCGACGCTCCCTCAGCGGGGCGTCGGCCGTTACGTCGATCACCCAATCCTGATCGGTGGAGGCGATGACCCGACCTGCCGTTCCCCCGACCGTGGCCACCACATGCACGGCGAGGGACACGCGGTCCAGGTGGTCGTCCCGATTGAGTTCGATCTCCCCGGTCCATTCCCTGCCACCGCCGGGTCCCGGCGCGAGTCGAGCCACGGTGCGAGCGTTGGTGGCGCCCTCGGTGAGCACCGCGACAACCTCGACGTCCGACCAATGCCCCTTCGATTCGATCTCACGGATCGGTACGGTCGCGGCCACCGAGAGCCGTGCCGTGTGCCAGTCGTCGCGCTCCGCCAGACCGAGGGCCACTACCTGCTCGACGACCGAACAACCTCTCGAGTCCAACTGCTCGCGTGTGTCTCCTGGGCCACGCAGCCGCACGGCCGTCACCCTCGCCGTCACCGCGCCGGACAGCCGGGGGTACGGGTAGACCCTCACGCGACACCCCCCTTGCTCTCCTGCAGTTCGACGACCAGACCGGACAGAGCGGCACGCACCGGATGTGTGGAAACATCCGTCACCCCGCGAAAGGCTGCTCGACGCGCCCCGGGGCTGAAACACAGCACGCCGTCCGCGAGTTCGCAGTTGCTGACCGCGACGAGTTCCGCCCATCCGACCACCGGGCGGGGGCCGGACCGCACCTCCAGCTTCGCGACAGGGTTCATGCGCCAGGTCTCTCCCCCACCGGGCAGCTTGACCTCCGCAGTGATCTGCCAGGCCCCGGAGGAGTCGATCACAGCCTCAAGGTCATCCAGTTTCGGTGGGCCGGCCGCTGCCCTGTTCCTGGCAGCAGCCTTGCCCGTGATCTTGAGGCGCTTGCTCACCTTGCTCGTGCCACCGGGCCGCTTCTCCTTCGGAACCGCCACGAGCTCGTGCACGGCCCTGTTGGTCTCCGTGGTCAACGCCGCGATCCGGCGGTACGCCGACGGCGAGTAGCGCATCCGCAGCTCGTCGGTCTGCGCCCACTTGTTGTGCTCCGGTGGCTCCGAGGCCCGCAGGAACTCCTCGGCCTCGGCCGCGAACGGTGCATCGTCCCCTGCTGCTCGGCCCGCGAGCAGCACTGCCTGGAACGGATTCGTTCCCACCGGCAGCCCGGGCACCCAACTCGTCTTTACAGTCATGCGATTGCCGCGCATCGCGGTGACCTGGTTGATCTTCCCATCCGCGTCCGTTGCCTCGGTCAGGAGCAACACCGCCCGGTGCTCGCCGGCCGTCCCGGGGAGGCCGTCCCTCTCGGGGACCCGCAACGGGACGGTCGTGACCGCGACCTGACCTGCCTCGGTGAGACGGGTCACCGTGGTGCCGCTCAGGAACGCCTCGAGGGCGCGAGTGCGTGCGGGTTGGTGCACCCGCGGATCCACGCGCTCTTCCGCTACGTGTACGACACCGTTGCGCAGCGTGCGCACCGATGCCTCCAACAACGCCTGATGGTCACCGCCCGCTGTCATCGCGGCCCAGAAGTTGCGGCCCAGAGCGCCGGCCAGTCTGCGGTGCATACGTTCCAGACTGTCATCGTCCTCCTCGGCGTCACCTTCATGCCCCGGGCCGGCCTCGGCGAGGCTGGCCACGTCGTGCGCTCCGACGATCAGGAACGAGGTGCCCGGCTCGGCCTCCTCCCTACCGAGGTACAGGCTTTCGACCGTCTCCTCGTCGGCCCACCATGAGCGGACCACGTCCGTGTTTTCCGCCTCCGCGTCCGGTTGCCCGAGCCAAGCCGGGCCCGCGAACCTCTCACCCTTCACCTCCCGCCAGGGCAGATCGAGCCGTCCGATCACTCGTCGTTGCGTACGGCCCTCATGCGGCTCGGAGAGGGTGGAGTTGATGAGGACGAGCCCCAGACGACTGGTGGCCCAAAGGGTGGCCTTACCGAGCCCATAGGAACCTCCCGCCGCCGCATCCGTCTTGCGGCTGTCGAGCTGGCGTCGCACGACCGCGGCGAATCGGCCGTCCTCATAGTCGTCCCCGGTCAGCCCGTTGGCGTTGAAGTCGTCCACGCGCAGCAACACCAGCCGCCCCCTCTCGCGCAATTCACGCAAGCCGGCCCGGATCACGCGTCCGACCTTCTGGTCCTGCTCGGCAGCCGCCTCGAAATGGGCAGAGAGGTCCTCCCAACGCATCGCGGTCAGGAACCGAGCCAGCGCTTCACCGGTCAATTCGTGCAGGGTGTATCGGACCCTGACCGGGCGGTCGTTCCTTCTGTCGCGCTCGTCCAGGCTGTTCTGAGTCGCCTCCCTGGCCAACACCTCCAGATCGGCCTCGAACGCGAAGGCCGCCGCGTTACCGAACTCCCGGCCCCCGTCGTCGTGTGCGGGACGGTGATACCAGACGGCCGGGCTCACCACGTCCTGCTTCCCTCGCTCCGGAGCAGCGGCCGGACCGCGGCGGCACCCGTCGTCTCCCCCCACCGCCTCCCGCACTCCGGCCATGAGTTCCGGGCGCGGCACAGCGCGCCCTTCGAGCCAGGCGTCGACCAGAGCCCGGGTGACCCCCAGCCGGTGTGCCAGTGCGCCTTCATCCATCTCGGAACCGTGCATCCGTTCAGCCAGCCAACGACCGAAGTCCGTACCCTTCGCGGCCACCGCTTCCTCTCTTCCATCAAAGCTGCTCCCTGTCCCCGGGCCGCAGGTACTGCTCGACGACGGATCGCCGAACTCCTCCGCCTTCTGCCTCTCTCGCATATCGCGAGGCCCGTCTCTCCCGATTTTCTGCCTGGCAATGTCCTGAGCGGACCTCAGACGACGTCGTCGCGCCACCGGGTTATCCTGGTCCAAACCCATGTGAATCCGCATGTCTTGCAAGGCATGCTTCTCGATCTGTCGAATACGCTCCCTTGTGACGCCGAACTCTTTGCCGATCTCGTCCAGCGTCCACGGCTCACCATCAACGAATCCGTATCGCAGCAGCATTATTCTCCGAACCCGCTCCGTGAACATGCAGGCATCGAAGAGCTGGAACAGTTCCTGGCGTTCGAACTCGAATCGGAGGGCTTGCTCGGGTCCCGGCACCGATCGAAATTCATCGACAACGAAATCCGCGAGTGTTCCGTTTCCCCCGACAGGACGTTCGAGCGAGACGACCCTTCGACGGATCAACTTCAAGTAGGAGTCCACCTTTTCAGGGCTGACTCCGCACGCAAGAGACAGATCATCCAGGTTAGGTCTCTTGTCGAGTTCGAGAAAACTCCGCTCCGCCTTCCGAACCTTCTCCAATTCGACCCAGACGTGCACCGGAAGCCTGATCAGTGCACCCTCGTTGATCACGGCTCTGGTGATGCGCTGCCGAATCCACCAAGTTGCATACGTGGAAAACTTGCACCCGAGCGAAACATCGAATTTCTCCACGGCGCGGACCAGGCCGATCATGCCGTGCTGCGCCAGATCCTCGTACATAGGACCCTCCGGATGGTGCCCCAGGCCTTGAAGAATCTTGTGCACCAGCCGCTGGTTGTGACTGACCATGGCAGAAAATGCCCAGTACGCCTCACTCTCCCGCGAAAGGGTCGAGGTGTAGTCGTCAGGCAGTGGATCGGACACCTTCCCGTCGCCTCGGAACAGGAGGCAGAGCCCTACTTCTTGCTCCGCGCTCAGCAGACGGCGCTCGGGGTTGCGTCGCTCTCGGTCGGCCTGGAGCACGGCCCGGGCTGCGCGGCGAGCCGCCTCCAGATCCTCCACACGTACCGTGCCACGGAGGGAATCGAGATCCGGGGGCTCCGCTTCCTCCTCGACAGAAGCGAAGTCGTCATGGGGGTCGTGAAAACCCGCGTCGTCGCGGGAAACCACACCCTGCGTGACAGCCAGTTCCGGTTCCGCATCCTCGTGCTCCGCCTCGGCCGCCGAAACCGCTTCATACAAGGCTTGAGTCTCCTGTGCGTCAAGACACGCAGCCCTCATCACCTGCCGTAGGGCCGCGTGAAGTTCGACCCCTTCCTCTGTGAAGCGACGCATGAGTCCGATGAGCAGTCCCGACCGGCCCCTTCCATCCGGTTGCCGGCTGCACCGTCCCGTTCCCCGATCACCGAGCCCCCGCCCCTGTGCTCCACCACTGTTCCTGCCGTAGTCCATCACTCCTCCGGCGGCCACCGCCGGCACTGCCTCACCCGGGGCCGCGCCCCATGGTCCCCGCAGTCTGTATTTTGAACCCTTGAGGGCATGACGATGGGGAGAGTCGATGCGAATCATTCCGAGCGAGATCTCGAGCAGCACCAAGAGTCAAGCTGAGCGAAGCGTGTTCGAGGCGCTCAAGGCGATTCACGACGACCACAGTGTCGCGTTGCACTCGGTGCATCTCCCACGACACCACAAGAAGCGCGTCGGGGAGATCGACTTCGTCGTCATCATGCCCGACATCCTGCTCTTCATCGAGGTCAAGGGCGGCGCGGTCCACCACCGCGACGGGAAGTGGTACTACGGCCCACCCGGCCGGGAAGTGGGCCCCAAGGAGAGCCCCTTCGCCCAGGCGAGTGGCGGTATGCACGAGTTCGACCGGGAGATCAGTGCCCTGGTCGGCGACTTGCGCGGCCACGGCGTTCCCAGTGGGTACCTCGTGATCACGCCGGACGTGGACCTCGACCGCACCACCGAGTTCGAGCCCCAGCAGTACCTCGGCGCCACCGCCTACGACGGGGGCCGCGGTCTGGCACAGGGCATCGAGAGGGCCACTCGCTTCTGGTCGGCGGCGAACCGATGGGCCCGCACCCCGGTTCCGGCGGGCTTGCGCAAGAAGATGCTTGAAGCCATCCGTCCGGATTTCGATCTCGTACCCAATTTGCAGTCCCGTCTCACCCATCTCGACGTCGTCTTCGAGCGCCTCACCACGGAGCAACTGGACAGGCTGGACGAGTTGGAGTGCAATCCGCGTCTCATCTGGACCGGAGGCGCGGGCACCGGCAAGACCTTTCTCGCCGCCGAGGCCGCCAGGCGCAAATCCGCTCGGGGCAACGTGCTGTTCACCTGTTCGAGCACCACGTTGGCCACCCACATGCGCCGAATCCTCGACCACGACGCGGTCACGGTTCTGCCCTTCGACCGACTGGACGAGGTCCGAAACCACACCTTCGACCAACTCATCGTTGACGAGGCACAGGACCTGATGGACTTCGAAAGCCTTGGCGTGCTGGAGGCCCTGGTCTCGGGTGGCCTCGCCTCAGGCCGGTGGATCTTCATGCTCGACCAGAACAACCAGGTACTCACCCCGGACTCCTACGATTGCGACGCCTGGGAGTACCTGCGCTCACTGGGATCCGTGTACGGGCCCATGAAACGCAACTGCCGCAACACGGTGCAGATCGTGAAGCAGGTGCAGTTCTACACGGGAGCGGATCTGGGCGTCGCATCAGCGGGGGAAGGTGAGCCGGTCCGATTCGCGGACGTGCGGGACGGGCAGGATGAAGCGGCAGTGCTGGACGCCTACGTGAACGAGTTGATAGAGGACGGCGTCTCGCCCCGGGACATCACGTTGCTGTCCGCCTCCGGCGATTGGGAGTCGAGTTCGGCCCGGCAGTCGCGGCGAGCCGCCAAGATCGAACGATTCGCGGACGTGGTCGGGACCACCCGCACGAAGCATCGTCTCACCTGGTCCTCCGTCTCCGACTTCAAGGGCCACGAGAGCCACGTGGTCTGCCTGATCGACCTCGAACCCGAACATCTCGACGGCCGTCTCGACGCGCTCTACGTCGCCTGGACCAGGGCACGCGCCCAGCTGTGGGTCGCCTGCCGCCCCGGTACCCGCCGAACGCTGAAGGACTTGGGCGTCACCGTGCTCACCCGGGAGGGGCGCCTCGTATGAACACGAACGACTCCGAATCGCGGCTCTCCGACCATCGGGACGCCTTCGTGGCCTACCTGCGACGGCAGTTGGTCGGCCCGGCCGTCGCCGAGGACGAGACCCTTGTCGACCCGCCCGACCGGCGCTACCTGATGGGAACGTTGTATCCGCGGGGGGCCTCGTTGTCGGAGCACTCGCAGGAGGACGGCGAGCAGGCCTTCGCCGAAACTGCTGCCGGAACCGGAGAGGAGGACGGTTTCGCCGACGATCCCGTGGCAGAAGCGAACGCATGGCTTCCGTCCTCCCTCGGGTTCTCCTTCTTCACCAATGCCTCGCATATCGAGGTGTCCTGTGCGGCCTCTCGATACGTGACGGCGAGAGACGGCGGGCGCCGCAGTTGGAAGAGGCAACCGCGCCTCTCCTCGCAGGAAACGATCTCAGCGGGGCAGAGTGCCCCAATCGGGGTCTTGGACGGACACGGCCGCCTGCACGTACGGTGGCGCCCTTTCGGCGTCGGACACCTCGTCACATGTGTGCTGGCGAACGCGCATACCGAGGAGGAAAGTGCCCGAAAGGACCGGGACCTTATGCTCTTCCAGGCCGAGCTGCAGGCGACGACGCTCGGTGGGACGATCCTGGAGTATCCGAGTACGCGTCTGAACAGCCGCGACGAGGAGGAGCAGGAACTCAGGGTCCAGTACCGGCACATCATGACACGGGCCGTGGGGCACGGATGTGCCGTTGCATGGGATGAGGAGTCCGACCAGGTCACCAGCGTGCGGGCCCAGGTGATGCCACAGCAGGTGGTCGAGCACATCAAGCCTGACGGGCCCAAGGATCTGCCGGTGCTCAACCTCGCTCATCTTTCCCAGCCCGGCCTCTCGGTGGAAGACTTCCGGATCGAACTGCACTCCTTCGTCGTGGGATACCGCGAGTGGTTCGAGAGGCAGCAATCGGAGGCCAAGTCGTTGCGGCCGTGGGCTGCCGCCCCCGCCGCACGTATCCTCCACCGCATCGAGACGGCACTGGACCGCATGACCTCGGGGGTGGAGGCGCTCACCGCGACCACGCAGTCGGGCGAGACGGCTCGGGAAGCGTTCCGACTCGCCAATCGGGCCATGGCCCTGCAAATGTTGCACAGCCGACCCGAGTTGGCGGGCAGCCGCCGCAGCAGAACCGGAGAAGTCCTCGAGCTTACCGAGCCGAATGGCGCCTATGCGTGGCACCCCTTCCAACTCGCCTACTTCCTGCTCGTGGTCGAAGGTTTGATGAACCCCGAGCACGAGGACCGCGCAACGGTCGACCTCATCTGGTTCCCGACAGGCGGAGGAAAGACTGAGGCCTACCTCCTCACCGCATGCTTCGAGATCCTGTGGCGCCGTCTACGGTTCGGGGCCGCGGGGGGTGGCACAGCCGTGTTGAGCCGATACACGTTGAGCCTCCTCACCACCCAGCAATTCCAACGTACTGCGACAGCCATCTGCGCCCTGGAATACATCAGAAGCGGACATGACGGGTCGCTGCCTCGGGGGCTGGGAGAGGAGCCCATCACCATCGGGCTCTGGGTGGGCAAGGAGACGACACCGAACAAGATCTCCGCGGCTCAGGACGAACTTGATGCTCTCAAGCAAATGAACGAACCCGACGACCGCTTCCTACTGGAACGCTGCCCCTGGTGCGGAACCGAAATCGTCCCGCAACGGCAGGGGGAGGAACGGGACTTCGGGATTCGTGCGGACGGCATCACCACGTCGTTCTTCTGTCCGCGTGACACCTGTGTCTTCCACGAGAAGCTCCCCGTGTCCGTGGTGGACGAACAGATCTACAAAGAACCCCCGACCTTCGTACTCGGGACCGTGGACAAGTTCGCACGGTTGGCCTGGGAACGAGAGGCGGGAAACCTCTTTGGTCGGTCCGGCAAGCGCGCCCCTTCGCTGGTGATCCAGGACGAGTTGCATCTCTTGGCCGGCCCTTTGGGGACGACGGTCGGTCTCTACGAGTCGGCCATCCTCGAACTGTGTTCCTGGGGCGGTACCGTTCCGAAGGTCATCGCGTCCACAGCAACCATTCGACGCTCCCAGGATCAGATCCGCAGCCTCTACGGCCGCCCCGCACAGCTTTTTCCCCCACCGGGGACCAAAGCCGGTCACTCGTACTTCGCCTCGCCCGACAGGGACAGGCCGGGCCGTCTGTATGTGGGTGTCATGGCGCAGGGGCACACCGCCTCGACGTCGACCGTCCACGTGGGCGCCGCCGCTTTGCAGGCACCGAAGGAGGTCTGTGACGACGACACCCTCCGGGACGCGTACTGGACTGCCGTCGCCTATCACAACAGCCTGCGCGAACTCGGACGAACCGTCACAATCGCAAGGGACGACATCCCCGCGCGTCTCGAGCATCTGACGAAGGACGAGGCTCGGCGGCGCACGCTGAACGACGACTCGGTGGTCGAACTCACGAGCAACATCCCACGGGCCGCCCAACCACGGCTTCTCGAGCGCTTGGGCAAGACTTTCAAGGAGCGCGGGAGCGTCTCCTTCCTCGCCACGACCAACATGCTGTCCGTGGGTGTCGACGTCCCACGGCTGGGCCTCATGCTCATGAACGGACAGCCGAAGACGACCTCGGAGTACATTCAGGCCACCAGCCGCGTGGGCCGACGCCATGTCCCAGGTTTGATCGTTACTCTCTTCCGGTCGACCAAACCACGCGATCGGTCCCATTACGAGTCGTTCGGTGTCTATCACCGCTCCCTCTACCGGCACGTCGAACCGACCAGCGTCACTCCCTGGTCGTTGCCCTCCCGTAATCGGGCCCTGCACGCTGTGCTCACCATCCTCGTGCGTCATGGGATCGGTCTGGACGCGGAGAACAAGGCCGGTGACATCCTCGATCACCCGGACGATGTCCGGCGGGTCCGTGACCTCATCGTGGACCACGTGCGCCGCGCCGATCCGGAAGAGGCCGAAGCCTCGGCCGCGCAACTGGACTTTCTGATCGAAACCTGGCGTCAGGAGGCCGAGATCGCACGCGGCGAGGGCAGTCGGCTCTACTACCAACCTCAGGGGCGGTCGCACACGTCGCTCCTGACCGATTTCGGCAAGCAGGGCGGAGTGTGGGAGACCGCACAGTCCATGCGCAACGTCGACCGCGAGTGCCTCCTCGCCGTGAGGGGAGCGTGACAGCGATGAAGGACATTCGCCACAAGGTCCGTAGGGCCCAGACCATCGTCCCCTTCGGTGTCGGGGGAATCATCGACATCCGCGGTGAATCGTTCGTGGCAGCCGATATCCGGAGTTGGGCGGCGAACGGCGAGCGGGTGTCATCTCCGCGGCTCGCGGCGAAACTGAGGGTCGAGGGTTTCCGCTCGGCCCCGGTCATCCCTTCCGGAAAGGCTGCTTTCGCAAGCCGCATCGGCCCCACGTACGTGCGTTTCCCCAAGTGGTTGTTCTGTCCTCAGTGCAGAGAAATGCAGTTCTGGCGATCGGACCGCGAGGTGCGGAACAGGCAGCCTGCCTGCGGACGTTGCGCGACGCGGCCGCAACTGGCGCCTATGCGTTTCATTCAGGTATGCCGGGCAGGGCACATGACCGATATCGACTGGCGCCGATGGGCTCATTCCAACAGCACATCACACGCTCAGCGCCAATGTCAGGTCCGCCGGCTTCGGTTCGTGGCAACTCCCGAATCGTCGGGGCTGGAAGCACTCCGTGTCGTCTGCGCCGCCTGCCAAGTGGGACGCAACCTTGCGGGCATCAGTCAGAAGAACATGCTCAAGCAGATCGGTATGCAATGCCCCGGAACTCATCCATGGCATGCCGAGACGGACGAGCCGGACTCCTGTGAAGAGACGCCGCAAGCGGTCCAGCGCGGCGCGTCCAACGTATACTTCCCGATCACTCACTCAGCGATCGATATCCCCGCGCCTGCGGCCCATCCTGATGCGGACGCTGCCACCCAGAGGGTCGTCAATCACTCGCTCTGGCCAGACTTCAACAGTTCGGAGGGCGGCCCGATTTCGGGCGCCTTCAGAACCATCATCGCCAATCAGTGCGAGGTGTCGGAGGATTTCGTCGATAGTCTGCGTCGCCGCCACGCCGATGAGGCGGCGTCATCGCCTTCGGCGCTCGATTCTGACGACGACCTCAGCATCGCCGAATGGGCTGCCTTTTCCGCTCCAGAATCCGTTACTGATTCAAGTACCTTCTCTGTGCGCCGGACCCGTCTGGGAATCAGCCACGAGGACCCACCCTCCACCCATGAACTGGACTCAGTGATCTCCGCGATCGTTGTCGCGGACCGCGTGCGGGAGGTACGCGCGCTCGAAGGATTTTCGCGTTACGAGCCCAGCTCGGGCGACAACGAGGAGGACGAGGGCGGACGTGTCGTGTCGGTCAACTCGGCAGCCCGGGCCCGGTGGCTACCGGCTATAGAGACCTACGGAGAAGGTATCTTCATCGCCCTTGACGAAGACCGCATCGGTGCCTGGGAGAGCCTGCCGAAGGTGCGCGACTGGACAAAGCGGATCGAACGAAACCTGGACGCCTCGTTCAAGGCCGATCGCCTGAGGAGCAAATCCGGCCCGGAGTTGCTGCCGAGATTCGTTATGCTGCACACCCTGGCCCATCATTTCATTCGGCAACTCTCCTACGACAGCGGTTACAACGCGGCATCCCTACGGGAACGGGTATATGCCCGGAGTCACGTGCCAGGCAGCGAACTTCCGCCCCAAGCAGGCGTGTTCATCTACACTGCGGCTGGAGATGCAGAGGGGACGTTGGGCGGGCTTGTACGTCAAGGTCAACCCCCCAACCTGGTCGAGACGTTGATCCGCTTGCTCGAATCGGCGCAGTGGTGCTCACAGGACCCCTTGTGCGCCGACTCGACCGGTAGGTCGCTGGCCAACCTGAACCGTGCCGCCTGCCACGCCTGTACGCTACTTCCCGAGACTTGTTGCGAGATCGACAACTCACTCTTGGACAGAACTCTCCTGATCGGGGACGGTGAAATTCCGGGCTTCTTTCGTGAAGTCGTCCACGCCGCGCTGGAAGAATCAGCCGGAGCTGTCGATCCGGCATGAGAATCCCCTCCCTCCTGGACCTCGACAGCGACCAGCTGAAGGTCGTCGATCTCCCGTTCCATGGCAGCTTCGTGGTCACCGGAACCCCTGGTACCGGAAAGACCGTGATGGCCGTCTATCGCGCATGGGCACTGGCGACCGCCGGGCGTGATGTCACCCTCCTCACGCGCTTCAATCTGCTTCATCAGTACCTCGCGCAAAAGGCGCCGACCCTCACCGAATCCCTCTCTGTCACCACTTACCATCGCTGGCTGAGAAGGTTTTGGCAGGCGGCCTTCCAAAAAGAGCCTCCACAGACCGACGAAGGCGGCTGGAACTACGACTGGGTGGAGATGCAGCGGGAGTGCGTCCTACGAAAGGTCCGGTCCACAGCACACCTCGTTATCGACGAGGGGCAGAATCTTCCCGTTGCCTTCTACCAGTTGTGCCGTGTCCTCGGACTGGATGTCACCGTTTTCGCAGACGAGAATGAATTTATCGGTGACGACCAAAGCACCGTCGCCGAGATAGGTCGGGCACTCCCGATGGGTGATGGTCCGCTCGTGCTTCGGCAGAACCATCGGAACACCCAAGAAATCGCCATGCTGGCATCCGTATTCTGCCAGGGTATCGGGGAAGGGCTCTCCTCCTCGGGACGTACGGGTCGTACACCCGATGTCCTGAAGATGCCTTCCCTCGAACACCTGCTCACTGGAGTTTCTCAATATTTCAACGCCAATCCGGAACGAAGCATCGGGATTATTTGCAGATCGACCCGCCTACTGCGGGACATCCAGAGCAAACTTTCCGGCCTCGGGCTCTCGGAGCACACCCAGGCATATGTATATGACGACCCTCACCGCAACGCCTTCGACTACTCGAGACGGCCTATCCGGATCGTCAGCTCAGCCAGCATGAAGGGTTTGGAGTTCGACAGCGTCTTCGTCCCGGACCTGGACGCTTACACGGAGGATCCGACCAGTGTGGCGGCGCGACTCCAATTCTTCGTCCTGTGCACCCGCGCCCGCGAAGACCTCCATTTCGCTCACTGCGGAGCCCAGGAACCCGCCATGTTGGCGAGCGTCCCCGAATCGTTGTTGCACCGACACGTCGGTTAGGGGTCGCCGAGGGTGAACAGCCCGGTGGGGTTATGACCGTGTGCCTTTGAACGTCGCCCGGTACACCCCCGGCGACACCCCCACCCCGGCCGCGAAGTGCTGTCTCAGGGACGCGGCCGTGCCGAAGCCCGTCTCCGTCGCGATGCGGTCGACCGTGTGGTCCGTGGTCTCCAGGAGTTCGCGTGCCCGGTCCAGCCTGCGCTGCGTCAGCCACCGCATCGGCGTCAGGCCCGTCTCCTCGCGGAAGCGGCGGCTGAACGTACGTACGCTCATCGACTCGACCCCCGCCAGCTCTGCCAGCGTCAGGGGTTCGGTCAGGTGTGCCAGGGCCCAGGCGCGGGCGCCCGCCGTCGACGCCACCCGCGGTTCCGCCAGCGGGCGGCGGATGTACTGGGCCTGGCCACCCTCCCTGTGGGGCGGTACGACGGTGCGGCGGGCCACCTCCGCCGCGACCGCCGCGCCGTGCTCGGAGCGGATCAGGTGCAGGCACAGGTCGATGCCCGCTGCCTCGCCCGCCGAGGTGAGCACCTCGCCCTCGTCGACGTAGAGGACGTCCGCGTCCACCTTCACCGCCGGGAACGTCCGGGCGAAGCGGTCCGCCGACAGCCAGTGCGTCGTCGCCCTGCGGCCGTCCAGGAGGCCCGCCGCCGCCAGGACGAACGCACCCGTGCAGATCGACGCCACCCGGCGGCCCTCCCGCGGGCTCAGCGCCGACATCAACTCGGGGGATACGCCACCCGGTTCCAGCTCCTCGTCGTACGCGTGTGACGCCGGGACGATCACCGTGTCCGCCGCCGCCACCGCGTCCAGGCCGTGCTCCGCGTAGATCGGGAAACCCGCGTCCGTACGAATCCTGCCGGGCCGCGGGGCGCAGGTGCGGACGTCGTACAGGAGGTCGCCCGACGGTGCGCGCGCCGTGCCCAGGAGTTGGTGGACCAGGCCCAGTTCCATGGGGAGTACACCGTCTCTGACCAGGACCGCGACCGTTGCCCTCGTCACCCCGGCCTCCCTCGTCACCACCGCCCCCTCATCACCACCGCTCCCTCACCACCACCGCACGGCTGCCCTCACGCTTTCACCGACGACAACGGCTCCGCGATGTCCTCCAGCGACCGCTGCTCCGCCTTGACCGCGAACACCGCCGCCACCAGCCCCGCCGCGCACATCAGGCCCGCGCCGATCTGGAAGGCGAGCACCGTGTCGCCGACGACGCCCGACTCGGTCAGCTTGGCGAAGATCAGCGGGCCGCTGATGCCGCCGGCCGCCGTGCCGATCGCGTAGAAGAACGCGATGGCCATGGCGCGGGTCTCCATCGGGAAGATCTCGGAGACCGTCAGGTACGCGCTGCTCGCGCCCGCCGAGGCGAAGAACAGGACCACGCACCAGCACGCCGTGAGCGTCGCCGCGCTCAGCGAGCCCCGGTCGAAGAGCCAGGCCGTGACGAAGAGCAGGACGCCGGAGACGATGTACGTCGACGAGATCATGATCCGGCGGCCCACCGTGTCGAACAGTTTGCCGAGGAAGAGCGGGCCCAGGAAGTTGCCCGCGGCGATGACGGCGAAGTAGTAGCCGGTGCTGCCCGAGGGGACGTCGTAGAACTTGGTCAGGATCGCGCCGAAGCCGAACGTGATCGCGTTGTACAGGAACGCCTGGCCGACGAAGAGGGAGAGGCTGAGCGTCGCGCGCTTGGGGTAGTCGCGGAAGACGGTCTTCGCGATGAGGCCGAAGCCGATGCTCTTGCGCTGGTGGATGGTGATCTCACGGTCGGGCGGCGGCAGCGGTGCGCCCTTCTCCTGCTCGATCTCGCGTTCGACGGACGAGACCAGGGCCTCGGCCTCCTCGCTCCGGCCGTGGATGAACTGCCAGCGCGGGCTCTCCGGGACGTGGCGGCGTACGAGGAGGATCACCAGGCCGAGGACGACGCCCATGGCGAAGGTGAGCCGCCAGCCGAGGTCCTTCGGGAAGATGTCGGTGTTGAGCATGACGACGGAGAGCAGCGAGCCGCCGATCGCGCCGAGCCAGTAGCTGCCGTTGATGATGAGGTCGACGCGGCCGCGGTACTTGGACGGGATCAGTTCGTCGATCGCCGAGTTGATGGCCGCGTACTCGCCGCCGATGCCGAAGCCGGTCAGGAACCGGAAGAGGAAGAACCACCAGGCCTCGAAGGAGAGCGCCGTGAGGGCGGTGGCGCCGAGGTACACCGCGAGGGTCACCATGAACAGCTTCTTGCGGCCGAACTTGTCGGTGAGCCGACCGAAGAACAGCGCCCCGGCGCAGGCGCCCGCCACATACAGGGCCGCCGCGATGCCGGTGACCTGGGCGGAGCTGATCGCCAGGCCGCTGCCCTCCTCGGAGAGGCGGCCGGCGATGTTGCCGACGGTGGTGACCTCCAGGCCGTCCAGAATCCAGACCGTGCCGAGGCCGATGACGATCATCCAGTGCCAGCGGGACCAGGGCAGGCGGTCCAGGCGGGCCGGCACGGCCGTGGTGACGGTGGCCTCGGACCCCGGGCCGGAGCCTTGGCCGAGGCCGCGCTCCGGTTCGGGAGGCGGCGGCGGTGCGGCAGGCGTGGACGACGCGGTCATGGCGGGCGGCTCCTTCCGCTGTTCCCACGTCGCCGTACTGCCGCGCGCCGGCCGGGCACACTGGCCCCGCTGGCCCCGCCGCGGGTCCTGCTGATCCCGCCGCGGGACCTGCTAGATCCCGCTACGGGTCCTGCTGGTCCCACTACGAGCCCCGCTGGTCCCACTACGGGCCCCGCTGCTGGTCGCGCCGCGCGGGCGACGGCTCCCTCGGCACTGAGCGAGCTACTCCAGAGTGCCCGGAAAACGCTTCCTCACGCGCGCCGGGCCCGCCGGTCGATCACCGCTCCGATCACCGGTTGAACACCGGTCGATCACCGGCGGCCCGCCCCGCTCACCCCACGAACAACCGCGACACCGCATAGATCGCGAGCCCCGCCAGCGCGCCGACCACCGTGCCGTTGATCCGGATGAACTGCAGGTCACGCCCGATGTGCGCCTCGATCTTCTTCGAGGTGTGCTCCGCGTCCCAGCCCGCCACGGTGTCCGTGATCAGCGAGGTGATCTCGTCGCGGTAGGTCGTGACGACGTACACCGCCGCGCCCTCGACCCAGCCGTCCACCTTCTGCTGGAGCCGGCCGTCCTGCGCCATCCGGGCGCCGAGCGACAGCAGCGAGGCCCGCACCCGCATTCGCAGCTCGCTGCGCTCGTCCTCGGCGGCGGCCACGATCATCGAGCGTACGGCCGACCAGGCGGAGGCGATGAGGTCCTGCACCTCGCCGCGGCCGAGCACCTCTCGCTTCAGGCGCTCCACGCGCTCCCGCGTGTCCGAGTCGGACTGGAGGTCGGCGGCGAAGTCGGCGAGGAAGCGGTCGACGGCCCGCGCGCGGGGTGCTCGGGCATGTCCCGCATCTCGGTGACGAAGCGCAGCAGTTCCTTGTAGACACGGTCGCCGACCTTCTTGTCGACGAACCGCGGGGTCCAGCCGGGCGCCCCGCCCTGCACCGCGTCCATCACCGAGTCGGCGTGCTCCACCAGCCAGTCGTGGGCGCGTACGCAGACCAGGTCGACGACCCTGCGGTGGCCGCCGTCGGCGACGATCTTCTCCAGCATCTTCCCTATGCCGGGGGCGATCTCCTGGGCGTCGGCGCGGCGCGTGATGGCCTCGCCGACGACGGCCTGCACGTCGGAGTCGCGCAGGACCGTCAGCGCTCCCCTGAGCGCCGTGGCCAGTTCGGCCGTCACCCGGTCGGCGTGCGCCGGCTGGGCCAGCCAGGTGCCGAGGCGTCCGCCGATGCCCACGGCGTGCAGGCGGCCCCGTACGACGTCGGCGGAGAGGAAGTTCTCCCCCACGAAGTCGCCGAGGGAGGCGCCCAGCTGGTCCTTCTTGTTCGGGATGATCGCCGTGTGCGGGATGGGCAGGCCGAGCGGGTGCCGGAAGAGCGCCGTCACCGCGAACCAGTCGGCGAGCGCGCCGACCATGCCGGCCTCGGCGGCGGCCGCGACGTACCCCGCCCAGGCGCCGGCTCCGGAGTGCTGCGCCCACTTCGCCAATACGTAGACGAGCGCGACGAAGACGAGCAGTCCCGTCGCCGTGATCTTCATCCGGCGCACTCCGCGCCGCTTCTCCTCGTCGGCGGGGCTGTACGTGAACCCGCCGGGGGCCACCGGGGTCACCGGAGCCGCCCGGGCCGCCGGGCGTGCTCCGAACAGCCCGCCCTCACCCGACGTACGCCCCTCGTCCGGTTCATGCCCCTTCTCAGTATTTGCGCTCTGCACTCACTCCACCTGGCCCGTTCGCCTCGTCCGCGGTCTCATCTGCGGTCCCGTCCGGGATTTCGTCCCCTCCGCATGGTCCCGCGTCATGTGTTCTCCGTCCCTTCCTCCCTACTCCTGGAACGAACGACAAGTTCCCGGCGTCTCTTTGGATGGAGGGGGGCACTGTCGGCCGCCTCACGGACCATGCCGCATCATGGGATGATCACACCGGAGCCTCGGGGCTCCCCCTGCCCGAGGAGACAGAGCCCGCATGACCAAGCGACACGGTTATGCCCTTCTCGCCGCGGTCATCGCGGTCATAGTGGTGATTTCCGCCGCCATATACGTCGGCGTCGCCGGCACCGACGACGGTTCGCAGGACACCATCAGCGCGGGCCCGCAGGGCCCCCGCAACTCCGCCGCACCCGCCTCCTCCGGCACCTGGGTCGGCTCCTGGTCCGCCTCCCCCGCGGGGTACGAACCGGGCACGGACCGCAAGGGCTTCGCCGGCCGCTCGATCCGCAACGTCGTGCACACCAGCGTCGGCGGCGACAGCGCCCGCATCACCCTGTCGAACCTCTACGGAACGACGCCCCTGAGCATCACCCACGCCTCCATCGCGCTGGCCTCCGCGTCGAACGACCCCGCGGCGGCCCCCGGCACGCTGCGCCGCCTGACGTTCAACGGCAACACCTCGGTGGTGATCCCGCCGGGCGCCCAGGTGATGAGCGACGGCGCCCGGCTGCGGGTCCCGCACGACAGCGACCTGCTGGTCACGACGTACTCGCCGACGCCCTCGGGCCCGGTCACCTACCACCCGCACGCCCGCCAGATCAGCTTCGTCGCCGAGGGCGACCGCACCGAGGACGCGGCGGGCGACGCCTACACCGAGCAGAGCCCCTACTGGCGCTACCTCTCCGCGGTGGACGTGCTGAGCACCGAGACCGACGGCACCGTCGTCGTCTTCGGGGACTCCATCACCGACGGCATCACCTCCACGATGGGCGCCAACCGCCGCTGGACCGACGTCCTCGCCGACCGTCTGCGCACCGAGTCGGACGCGCCCCGCTACGGCGTGGTCAACCAGGGCATCAGCGGCAACCGCGTCCTGTCCGACGGCAACGGCCGGCCCGCCGTCAACCCGTCCGGCCTCTCCCGCTTCGACCGTGACGTGCTGGACCGCACGGGCGTCAAGGCCGTCGTCATCGCCCTCGGCGTCAACGACATCCTGCGCAACCCGCACCAGAACGACCCGGACCGCATCGTCGAGGGCCTGCGCGAGCTGACCCGGCAGGCGCACACGCGCGGCCTGCGGGTCGTCGGCGCGACGCTGATGCCGTTCGGCGGCCACCGCGGTTACGAGCCCGCGCTCGAAGCGGTGCGCCAGTCGGTGAACGAGCAGATCCGCTCGGGCCGGGTCTTCGACGAGTTCGTCGACTTCGACCGCGCCCTGCGCGACCCGTACGACCCGCGCACCCTGCGCGAGCAGTACGACTCGGGCGACCACCTGCACCCGTCGGACGCGGGCTACCGCAAGATGGCGGAGACGTTCAACCTCTCGCACCTCAAGGGCTCGGCGGCGGCACAGCTCTGACGGCCCTTCGGCCGCCGCCCGGCGCCCCGCCGGCCCCTACTGCGATTCCCCGGGGCTGTCCTGCGGCACGTCCGGCGACCCGGCCGACCCGCTGGGCCCTCGCCCCTCACGCCGCTTCTCGCGCTTGCGCATGTGCAGCTCGTGCACCTCCTCGTGCTTGAGGCGGTGCTGTTCGGCCCGTTCCCAGTGCGCCGCACGGCGCGCCTCGCGGCGCTCCAGCTTCTCGCGCCGCCGCTCCTCCTTGAGCCGCAGCTTCTCGGCCCTGCGCAGCTTGCGGTCGACGCCGACGCCGCCCATCAGGGCGAAGCCGGTGACGACCACGCGGGGCGAGCCGGGGGTGCCCACACCGGTCGCCTTGTCGTCGAAGCCGCCCATGATCCCCAGGCCGCGCACCACCACGTTCATCTCGGGCGGCACGATGACCTGGAGGCCGCCCATGACGGTGAAGCAGCGGATCTCCACGTCGCGCTCGGTGAAGTACGCCTCGCGCAGGTCGATCTCGCCGCCGCCCCACATCGCGAACGCGGTGAACTGCCGCCCGACGACCCAGCCGCCCTTGCGGCTGAACCCGCTCCAGAAGGCGAAGCCGCCGGACGACGACGGTTCGCCGTCCACCATCCGCGCCGCCCAGTCGATGGCGGCCGGATCGTCGCTCACCGGCCGCTTCACCATGGACACCTTCGCCGCGCCGTGCGCGGGCAGGTCGCGGGTGATCGGCTCCAGCTCGCCGTAGGTGCGGGCCTTGTACGTGGCGTCGAGACGCTCCTCGAACTCCGACATGTCGAGGCGGCCCTCGGCCATCGCGTCCCGCAGCACTTCGGCGACCCGCTCACGGTCGGCGTCGGAGGCCCGCAGATCGGGCAGCGCGGACCCGTCGGGCCCGTGAAAGGTTCCCCCGGAGGATGCAGCATCACTCATGAGGGGCAGCCTACGAGGTCACCTTCCCGGCGTACATCTTGGCGATGACCGCCTCGATGTCCGGCTCCCTGACCGAGAGATCGGCCAGCGGATACCGGTCCGCGATCCGCGCGACAAGCGGAGCCGCCGACTCCGCCGCCGGGAAGGCGAGCCACTGGCGCGGGCCCTCCACCTTCACCACCCGCGCGACTCGACCTCGATGGGCGGCAGTTCACGCTCCAGGTCGACGATGAGGGTGCGCTCGCTCTCGCCCACCTCGTGGAGGCCGGCGAGCGGACCGTCGTACATCAGGCGCCCGTGGTCGATGACCATCACGCGCTTGCAGAGCTGTTCGATGTCGGTGAGGTCGTGGGTGGTGAGCAGGACCGTGGTGCCGGACTGCGTGTTCAGGTCGCGCAGGAACTCCCGCACCTTCGCCTTGCTGATGACGTCCAGGCCGATCGTCGGCTCGTCCAGGTAGAGGACCTCGGGGTCGTGCAGGAGCGCCGCCGCGATGTCGCCGCGCATCCGCTGGCCGAGGGAGAGCTGGCGCACCGGCACGTCCAGCAGCGCGCCCAGTTCGAGCAGTTCCACGCACCGGTCGAGGTTCTCGCGGTAGCGGGCGTCCGGGATGCGGTACATGCGGTGCATCAGGCGGTACGAGTCGATGAGCGGCAGGTCCCACCAGAGCGTGGTGCGCTGGCCGAAGACCACGCCGATGCGCCGGGCGAGGCGGGTGCGCTCGCGCGAGGGGTCGATGCCGGCGACGCGCAGCCGTCCGCCGCTCGGCGTCAGGATGCCCGTCAGCATCTTGATCGTCGTCGACTTGCCCGCGCCGTTGGGCCCGATGTAGCCGACCATCTCGCCGCGCGGCACGGTGAAGGAGATGCCGTCGACCGCCCGCACCTCGTGCCGCTCGCGCCGCAGGAAGCCGGTCTTCCTGCGGACGTCGAAGACCTTCTCGACGCCGTCCAGCTCGATGAGGTCGGTTCCCATGAGGCGTCAGCTCCCTGTGCTGCGGTACGAACGAAGGCCCGTGCGCCAGGCGAGCCCGGCGAGGGCGAGGCATCCCGCGGCCACCAGCGGCGGCGTGAACGCCGTCCACACCGGCAGGTCGAGCGGATAGGGCCGCCCGAGGATGTACAGGGCGGGCAGCCAGTTCACGAAGGCCAGCGGCAGGACGAAGGTGACGCCGCGCACCAGCTCCTTGGCGAAGACGGTCGGCGGGTACTGGAGCAGCGTGGTGCCGCCGTAGGTGAAGGCGTTCTGCACCTCGGCCGCGTCCCGCGCGACGAACTGGAAGGCCGCGCCCGCCACGAACAGCGCCCCGAAGATGCCCGCCCCGCTGAGCAGCATCACCGGCAGTGTCAGGACCTTCACCACGGTCCAGTCGATGTCCAGGATCACCAACGCGTACGTGAGGACGAGCGCGCCCTGCGTCAGCCGGCCGATCCGGTGCAGCCCGAAGCGGTCGGCGGCGACCTGGGCGATGACCGGGGCGGGCCGCACGAGGAGCGTGTCCAGGGTGCCGTCGCGCACGCGCTTGCCGAGCCGCCCCATGGAGCCCAGCGAGAGGTCGGCGAGGCCGAAGGCGGTGCACGAGGCGCCGTACAGAAACGCGATCTCCGCCAGCGAGTAGCCGCCGAGCCGGTCCACCTGGGAGAACATCAGCAGGATCGCCGCGAAGTCGAAGGCGGACACCGCGAAGTTGCCGAACGCCGTCAGCGCGAAGGACAGGCGGTAGGCCATGAGGGAGCGGACCCACATGGCGCAGATCAGCCGATAGGCGCGCACCCCGTCACGCGCCTGCGCCTGCCGGTGGCGCAGGCGGTGGCGCAGCCGGGAGAGCCCCGCCGAGCGGGACGGATCAGACGGACGGGACAGGTCAGTGGGCTGGGACGGGTCAGTGGGCTGGGACGGGCCGGTCGGCCGGGACGGGTCAGTCGGCCGAGACGAGCCGGTCGACCGGGACAGGTCAGCAGGCCGAGACGCGTCAGTCGACCGAGACGAGCCGGTCGACCGGGACAGGTCAGCAGGCCGAGACGAGAGTCGACCGGGACGGGTCAGCCGGACGGGACGCGTCAGCAGGCCGAGACGGATCAGTCGACCGGGACGGGTCAGCCGGACGGGACGGTTCAACCACCCTGAACCACCACCCTCCGGGTCGCCACGGCCTGGAGCAGCCGCCCCGCGCTCAGCAGCACCGCGGCCCAGCCGAGCTGGAAGGCGTACGCACGGACGAGGTCGAGGCCGGTGCGCTCGCCGAGGAACACATCGGCGGGCACCTGGAGCAGCGCCGACCACGGCAGCGCGCGGGCGATCTCGCCGAGCGCCCCGGGGAAGACGTTCAGCGGCAGCAGCATCCCGGAGAAGAAGGTGCCCGCGAGCAGCGCGATCTGGCTGACGCCCGCGCCGTCCATGGTCCAGAACGCGGAGAGCGCCGCCAGGAACCGCAGCCCGAAGCTGACCAGCATGCCGAGCACGACGGCCGCGAGGAACGCCAGCCAGCGCAGCGGGTCGGGGGGCAGCGCCAGGTCGAAGACGAGGCCGCCGGCCGCCATCGGCAGGACACCGCGCCCGAGGAACTGGAACAGGGCGCGGCCCAGGTCGCTCGCCAGCCACCAGGCCTGGAGGTCGGCGGGCCGGTAGAGGTCGACGGCGATGTCCCCGGTGCGGATGCGCTCCATCAGCTCGTTCTCGAAGCCGCCGCCCATCAGCGCCATGACGGTGAGCAGGGCCTGGCCGAGCCAGACGAAGGTGACGGCCTGCGCCTGGTCGTATCCGCCGAGGCCGGGCCGCTCGTCCCAGAGCGCGATGTAGGTGTAGGCGAGGATGAGACCGAAAATGGTGTTGGTGAACACACCCGCCGCGGTCGCGGCCCGGTAGGTGGCGTATCTGCGGAACCCTCCCGCGGCGACGGCGGCGTACAGACGGAACCGTCCTGCGCGCACGTGCATCCCTTTCACAGTGGGCCTCGTCCCGAAGCGGGCCAAAGCGCAGGATCGTACTGTGACCGGGATCGCAGGCGCCACGCATTTTCGCCTCGGGGGCGTGTGCCTGGTGTCCACTCCTGTGGCGACAATGTGCAATGGGGGTGACGAGGCGCACTGGACGTACGACGCTAACCGGGAGTTCCGCAAGACATGAGCGACGAGCCGCAGCAGCAGGGCCCCGCCGGGGACGGTGGCGAGGCCACCGGGACCGGCAAGGCCAAGAAGCCGAAGCGCCCCAAGCGCAAGGGCTGGCGGCGGATCTTCCCGACCTGGCGCATGGTCCTCGGCGGCTTCCTGCTGGTGGCCCTGCTCTGCGTGGGCGCCTTCCTGACCGGCTACTTCCTGGTGGACATCCCCCCGGCCAACGCCGCGGCGACCAAGCAGAGCAACGTCTACCTGTACGCCGACGGGACCGAGATCGCCCGCGACGGCAAGGTCAACCGCGAGAACGTCCCGCTCAAGGAAGTCCCCCTGCACGTCCAGCGCGCCGTCCTCGCCGCCGAGGACCGCGACTTCCACAGCGAGTCCGCGGTCGACCCGAAGGCGATGATCCGCGCGGCCTGGAACACCGTCACCGGCAAGGGCAAGCAGTCCGGTTCCACGATCACCCAGCAGTACGTGAAGAACTACTACCTGGGCCAGGAGCAGACGGTCAGCCGCAAGGTGAAGGAGTTCTTCATCTCCATCAAGCTGGACCGCGAGGTGAGCAAGGACGACATCCTCTCCGGCTACCTCAACACCAGCTACTTCGGCCGCAACGCGTACGGCGTGCAGGCCGCCGCCCAGGCGTACTACGGCAAGAACGCCCGGGAGCTGTCCACCGCCGAGGGCGCCTACCTCGCGACGCTGCTCAACTCCCCCAACGCCTACGACGTCGCCACGCACCCCGAGAACAAGCAGCGCGCGGCGGGCCGCTGGAACTACGTCCTGGACGGCATGGTCAAGGAGGGCTGGCTCGACAAGGCGGACCGGGAGAAGGCGAAGTTCCCGATGCCCGACGAGGCCAAGGGCGCGGCGGGCCTGTCCGGGCAGCGCGGCTATGTCGTCAAGGCCGTGGAGGACTACCTCACCAGCAACAAGATCATCGACGAGGAGACCCTCGCCAAGGGCGGCTACCGCATCACCACGACGCTCCAGAAGGACCGCCAGGACGCCTTCAAGAAGGCCATCGACGACCAGGTGATGTCGAAGATCGACAAGGACGCCCGCAAGGTCGACCGCAACGTCCGCGCGGGCGGCGCCTCCATCGACCCGGCCACCGGCAAGGTCGTCGCGATGTACGGCGGCATCGACTACACCAAGCAGTACGTCAACAACGCGACGCGCCGCGACTACCAGGTCGGCTCCACCTTCAAGCCGTTCGTGTTCACCTCGGCGGTGGAGAACGGCTCGGTCACCCAGGACGGCCGCCCCATCACCCCGAACACCGTGTACGACGGCACCAACAAGCGCCCGGTCCAGGGCTGGAGCGGCGGCGCGTACGCCCCCGAGAACGAGGACCAGGTCAACTACGGCAACATCACCGTCCGCGAGGCCACCGACAAGTCCGTGAACTCGGTGTACGCGCAGATGGCCGTCGACGTCGGCTCCGACAAGGTCAAGGACACCGCGATCGCCCTCGGCGTCCCGAAGACCACCCCCGACCTCACCGCCTCCCCCTCCATCGCGCTCGGCCCCTCCACCGCGAGCGTCCTGGACATGACCGAGGCGTACGCGACCCTGGCCAACCACGGCAAGCACGGCACGTACACGCTCGTCGAGAAGATCACCAAGGCGGGTGAGGAGGTCGAGCTGCCGGAGCAGGACACCAAGCAGGCCGTCACCCGCGAGGCCGCCGACACGACCACCTCCATCCTGCGGAGCGTCGTCCAGGGCGGCACCGGCACCGCCGCCCAGGGCGCGGGACGGCCCGCCGCGGGCAAGACCGGCACCGCCGAGAACGACACGGCGGCCTGGTTCGCCGGCTACACCCCCGACCTGGCCACCGTGGTCGCCGTCATGGGCCAGAACCCGGACACCGGCGCGCACACCCCGCTGTACGGCGCGCTCGGCGAGGCCCGCATCAACGGCGGCGGCTACCCGGCCCGCATCTGGGCGCAGTTCACCAAGGCCGCCCTGGACGGCAAGCCGGTCAAGGACTTCGACCTGGAGCTGGCGCAGGGCGCGGACGTCCCCGTGCCGCCCGACCCGACCGCCACCGGCGGCACCCGCGCCCCGGAGACCGGCAAGCCCACCGACGGGGGCGCCCACCGACGGCGGCACGTCGGACGGGCGGCCCCACCGACGGCGGCACCACCACGGACGGCGGCACCGACACCGGCGGCACCACCACCGACGGCGGCACCGAC
>RBWT01000063.1 GCA_004010275.1 Streptomyces huasconensis | reverse complement strand
CGCCGAACGGCTGACGGCCCTGCCCTCCACCCCCTGCAACCGCTACCTGTTGCGCGCCGGGCGCCGCCACTGGTCGCTCGGTCCGCTGCGGCGTCGTGCCCGCGCCGCCCGCGCCTACGCCCGCCGCACCCAGCCCTCCGCCACCTGAGTTCGACGCACCTCGCCCCGCCGCCGGTTCACCGGACCCGCGCCGGGGCGCGATTTCGCACGCCCTCAAGCCCCCGGCATGGACCGCACACCTCGCTCTCCATCCGGTCATTCCGCACGATCGACGAAGGACCAGCACCTCTCATGACGGCCACATTCACCCTGCTGACCACCGGCTACGACAGCCTCGACGCACGCAACGCGGACCGCGACGGCCGCGAGAAGCCGTGGCACGTCGCCTCGACCGTCTGCCTCCTGCGCGACGGCGACACGATCGTCGTCGTCGACCCCGGCATGGTCGAGGACCGCAAACTCATCCTCGACCCGCTCGCCGCCGCCGGCATCAGCCCCGAGCAGGTCACCGACGTGGTCTTCAGCCACCACCACCCCGACCACACCCTCAACGCCGCCCTCTTCCCCAACGCGCGCGCCCACGACGTGTGGGCCGCCTACCACAACCACCTCTGGTACGACCGGCCCGCCGAGGGCTACCGGCTCTCCCCCTCGATCCACCTGATCGAAACGCCCGGCCACAGTCCCCAAGACATCTCCACCGTTGCGGAAACCGCCGAAGGGACCGTCGTCCTCACCCACGCCTGGTGGAGCGTCCACGGCCCCGCCGAAGACCCCACCTCCGAGGACCGCGAGGGCCTGCGCGCCTCCCGCCGCAAGATCCTCGCCCTCGAGCCCGCACTGATCGTCCCCGGCCACGGCAGCCCCTTCGTACCCGACGAGAACACCCCCATCTGAACGACAGAGGACAGCCCGCAGACCAACCGCGATACGCGTCAGCGTCCCTGTCCGATCCACACGTGTTCTCGATGCCGAATAGCGGCTACTCCGGTGACGACCACGCCCTTTCCAGCGAGCCGCCTCACGGCCGGGCCCGCGAACGCTTGCGGGCGGTGGGCACCGGGGCGGGGACCGTCCCGGGGGCCACGGTGTTGGACACGGTGCCGATGCCTTCGACGGTGAGGGTGACGGTGTCGCCGGGCTTCAGTGGCGGCGGCGACTGTTCGCCTCGTATGCCCCAGAGTTCGGCGAGGCAGCCGCCGTTGCCGCAGGTGCCGGAGCCCAGGACGTCGCCGGGCATGACATACGTGCCGCGCGAGGCGTAGGCGACCATCTCCTCGAAGGTCCAGCTCATGTTGGACAGCAGATCCTGGCCGATGACCTCGTCGTTGACCTCGGCGGTCAGCGCCAGGCGCAGGAAGCCGTCGGTGTCGCGGTAGGGCTCCAGTTCGTCGGCGGTGACGAGGACGGGGCCGAGTGTGGTGACGGTGTCCTTGCCCTTGCAGGGGCCGAGGCCCACCTTCATCTCGGCGGACTGGAGGTCGCGGGCCGACCAGTCGTTGAAGATCGTGTAGCCGATGATGTGGTCGCGGGCCTGCTCGGGGGTGAGGTCGCGGCCCTCGCGGCCGATGACGGCGGCTACTTCCAGTTCGAAGTCGAGGACGGAGGAGCCGGGGGGCATCGGCACGTCGTCGTAGGGGCCGACGATGGCGTAGGGGTTGGTGAAGTAGAAGGTGGGGGCCTCATACCACTGCGCCGGCACGCCGGCTGTGCCGTCGACGGAGCGGCGTACGCCTTCCACGTGCTCCTCGAATGTGACGAAGTCCCGCACGGTCGGGGGCCGCAGCGGCGACAGCAGCGTCACGTCCCCCAGCTTCGGCCCGGCGGGTGTGCCGAGGGCGGCGGCGCCCGCCTCGTGGAGCCTGCCGGTGCGGAGCAGGTCGAGGAGTGAGTCGTGGCCGGGGACGGGACGAAGGCGACCGTCGTCCTCGACGACGCTGAGACGCCGGCGGCCGAGATGTTCGTATCTGGCGAAACGCATGGGCGGGGCTCCAAGAGGCGGGAGACCGAGGGCGGTCAGACCGGCGGGGCGGTGAACACCCCGCGGTCGACGTCGTTGAAGGACTCCTTCGCCACCAGCTCGTTCATGGCATTGGCGGTGCCCCACTGGTCGGTGACCTCCGGCTGGGAGAAGTCGTACACGTGTGGGTGCCACGTGTCCTCGTCGAGCAGCTCCAACTCCGTCGTGTATTCGACGGTGTTGCCGTGCGGGTCGAGGAAGTACGTGAAGGTGTTGTCGCCGGCCAGGTGTCGGCCGGGACCCCAGATCTTGCGGAATCCGGCGCGCATGACACGGCCCGAGCCGCGCATGTACTCGTCCAGGCCGCGCATCTCGAAGGACACGTGGTGCAGCGAGGTGTGCGGGCCCTTGGCCAGGGCCATGGAGTGGTGCTGGTTGCTGATCCGCATGAAATGCATGACCTCGCCCATGTGCGGGGAACTGAGGGTGTCGCTCAGCGCGAAGCCGAGGAACCGCTCGTACCAGGCCCTGGTGCGGTTCAGGTCGGGGGAGTTGAGCACGACGTGGGAGAGGCGGACCGGGATGGCCTCCTTCTCCTCGATACGGCGGTGGTGCCGGGCCTCGACATCGGCGGAGACCTCGATGGTGCGGCCGTCCACGTCGAAGAAGCGGAAGCCGTAGCCGCCGCCCGGGGTGTCGACGGGTCCCGGCCGGGAGATCAGCTGGACGCCGCCGGCGAGGAGACGTTCGGCGAGGGTGTCCACATCGGCGGCGTTCGCGGCGCCGTACGAGACCAGGTCGAGGCGCTTCTCGTCGGCCTTGCGCAGTCGTACGACGTACTGCTCCGGCGAGCCCTCCGCTGCGAGGAAGGAGAGGCCGGAGTCCTCGGCGACCTTGGTCAGGCCCCAGACCCCCGCGTAGAAGTCGAGTTGCTTGTCGTAGTCGGGCACGGCGAGGTCGACGTGCCGCAGATGCGTGAGCAGACGCATGTCAGTCCTTCCGGAGGAGGAGAGCCGTCGCGTTGGCTCCGCGTACGGCGTGGAAGTCGGCATCGGGCAGACCGGCGGCGCGCAGGGCGCCCACCGGGTCGTCGGTACCCATGTCGAAGGGGAAGTCGGAGCCGAGCAGGACACGGTCCGGCCCGGCGACGCGGACCAGTTCCCGCAGGACGGTCGGGTCGTGGACGAGGGAGTCGAACCAGAGGCGTTTGAGGTAGCTGCTCGGCTCCCGCGCGCAGCCGCGCGTGTCCGGGCGGGCCTGCCAGGCGTGGTCACAGCGGCCGCTGTGAGTGGGGAGATAGCCGCCCCCGTGATCGCGGCGATCAGCTTCAGGCCCGGGTGCCGGTCCAGGACGCCCGAGAAGATCAGGTGGGAGAGTGCGACCGCGTTCTCGGTGGGCTGGCCCACGGTGTTGGACAGGTACCAGCGGTCGAGGCGCTCGTCGAGGGTGCAGCCGAAGGGGTGCAGGAAGAGCACCGCTCCCGTGTCGGCGGCGCGGGCCCACAGCGGTTCGTACGCCGGATGGGACAGTTCATGGCCGGGCGCGTGCGAGGAGATCTCGACGCCCAGCAGGCCTTGCGCCAGGGCGTGGTCGAGGGCTTCGACGGCTAGTTCGGGGTGTTGGAGGGGGACCAGGCCCAGTCCGTACAGGCGGTCGGGGGCCCCGGCGCAGTGGGCGGCGGTGCCGGTGTTCGCCAGCTCGTAGAGCGTGCGGGCGAGTTCCGCGTCGGCCCAGTAGTGGTAGTGGGACGGCGACGGGGACACCAGCTGGATGTCGACGCCCGCCGCGTCCATGGCGGTGAGCCGCTCGTCGACGTCCGTGAGCAGCGGGATGCGCCTTCGCACCATCGGGCCGTTGACGGCCAGTGCCTCGGGCCCGTTGCGGCGGGCGTCGAGGTCGCGGGCCTCGGCCAGTGCGGGGTGCCCGGCCACGGCCTCCTCCACCTGGGGAAGCAGGAGGTGGGCGTGGACGTCCACCGTGGGGGCGGTCGTCGTGAGAGCGGTCACGGGAGTTCCTTCAGTGTGTCCAGGGTGCGGCCCATCAGCCCGGGTACGTCCGCGTCGCGGACCCCGTCGAGCTGCCACTGGCCGATCTGCACGGAGGCGTCGACGACCATGCGTACGCGCGGCATGCGGCGGTCGCGGTAGGCGGTCAACAGGCCGTCGTCCCAGGTCGCCCGGGAGCCGAGCAGGTCGGCGAGGACCCAGGCGTCCTCCAGGGACATGGCGGCCCCTTGTGCCAGCGTGGGCGGGCAGGCGTGGGCGGCGTCCCCGACGAGCACCACCCGGCCGCGATGCCAGGCTCCCTCGACCAGATGCCGGTCGAACCAGGTGTAGTTGACCTGCGCCGGGTCGGTGATCGAGGCCCGGATCTCCTCCCAGTGACCCCCGTACCCCTCGGCGAGGCGGCGCATCTCGTCGGCGTACGAAGCGGGGTCGATCGACGCCCGGTCGCGGTTCGGCTCGACGAGGTAGGCATAGACGGTGGTCTCACTGGTGGGGCAGAACCCGGCGATGTAGGCCGGGCCGTCATACGCGAGATGGGTGCGGGTGACGCTCGCCGGGCGCGGCGCGGGAGCGCGCCAGATCGCCATGCCGGTCGGGGCGGGTCTGTCGGTGACACCGATGAGCTCGCGCGTGCGGGAGTTCAGCCCGTCGGCGGCCACCACCAGGTCGTACCGGCCGGCCGTGCCGTCCGTGAAGGAGACGTCGGCACCCGCGGCATCCTGCGTCAGCGTGTCGATGGTGCAGCCGAGCCGGACCCGGGTGCCCGATGCCCGTACGGCCTCGATGAGGATCATCTGCAACGTCGGGCGCTGCATCCCGACCGTGCCCGGGAGGTCGTCGCCTCCGATACGCACGTCCTCCTGCGTGAAGATCTCGGTGCCGTCGGGGGCGACGATGGTGACACCGTCGCTGCTGAAACCGTGGGCGCTCACCTGCGCCCACACGCCGATCTCGCGCAGGACGCGCAGCGCGTTGCCCTGCAGGGTGATGCCGGAGCCTGTCGTGGCGTTCCAGTCGGCCTTGGCCTCGACGAGGTCGACGGCGATACCGGCTCTGCGGAGCAGCACGGCGAGTGCGCTGCCTGCGGTGCCCCCGCCGACTATCAGGACGGTACGGGCATGGGTCATGTTCGGGTTCCTCCCGTGTGACGGGCCGCGGGTCCTCGGGCGGCGACCGGCGGCCCGCTCGGTGCTGTCGGGAACCAGGTGCGGTACGGCTGTCCAGGACGCGCCGCACCCGGCACGTTCCGGGCTACTTCACGGCGATCGGGTTGACCGGGGAGCCGACGGCCCCGGTGATGGGCAGAGGTGCGGCCGCGAGCCAGAACTCGTACACCCCGTCGTCCGCACAGTCCTCCGCGAGCGCGTCCGGGTCCCACATCTCGCCGATGAGCAGGCCGATGTGGGGGATGGCGACCTGGTGCAGCGGCTGGAAGGCATGGTCGAACTCGCCCGGCCGGACCTCGAAGCCCCAGGTGTCGGTGGCGATCGCGGCGATCGCGCTGGTCGCAGCCAGCCCGCGGTGGTGAACGAGAGGCCGGGCGCCGGTCCTCCCGCGTAGTCGCCCCACCCGTCCCGCCTGGCGCGCGACAGCTGCCCGGTGCGTACGACGACGATGTCGCCGCGGCCGACCGTGACGCCGTGCGCCTCGGCCGTGGCGGTGAGGTGCTCCTCGGTGACGGCGAACCCGTCGGGCAACTCGCCGTTCTCACCGATCACCCGGCCGACGTCGAGGAGTACGCCGCGCCCGGCGACGTACGGGGCCATGTGCTCGATGCCGGTGACCCGGTCGCCGTCGGATGTGACGGTCTCGGCGGCGTCCCTGCCGTTCCACGCCTTGCCGTGGTCGAAGATGTGCCCGAGCCCGTCCCACTGGGTGGAGCACTGCAGGGGCATGGCGATCACGTCGTCGGCGCCGCCGATGCCGTGCGGGAAGCCCTGGTTGCCCAGAGCCGCGTCGGTTCCGGTGTCCAGCATGGTGTGGACCGGATTGGTACGCCTGCGCCAGCCCCTCTGCGGGCCGTTCATGTCGAAGCTCTGCGAGAGCGAGAAGCTCACACCCCTGCGTACGAGCGCGGCGCCCTCGCGCCGCTTGGCGGCGTCCAGGAAGTTGAGCGTGCCGAGCACGTCGTCCGCGCCCCAACGCCCCCAGTTCGAGCACGCCTTGGCGCCTCGGCTATCGCAGCCTCAGGGTCCGTACGGTCGAGGTTCATGCCCGCTCCGCGATACAGCGCGTGCGCTGGGTGCCGAGCGCGGTGATCGAGCCCTCCATGACGTCGCCGTCCCGCAGCAGTCGGCCCCAGTGCATGCCGTTGCCGGCCGGGCTGCCCGTCAGCACCAGGTCGCCGGGCAGGAGCCGAGCCGTCTGGGAGGCGTACGAGATCAGGCGCGCGACACCGAAGAGCATGTCCTGGGTGGACTCGTCCTGCATGGTCTCGCCGTTCAGCTTCAGCGTGACCCGGAGGTCGCCGGGGTCGGCGAGGGACTCGGCCGGGACCAGCCAGGGGCCGAGCGGGGTGAAGCCAGGCGCGTTCTTGGAACGCAGCCAGTCGGTGCCGATGGCGGGCATGTCCCGGCGGAAAACACAGGCACGGTCCGTCAGGTCGTTGGCGACGGTGTAACCCGCCACGTACGACAGGGCCTCCTCGACGGGGACCCGGTGGGCGGGCTTGGAGATGACGGCCGCCAACTCCAGCTCCCAGTCCGGCTTCTCGCACCAGTGGGGCAGCACCACGTCGTCGTACGGACCGGTGATCGCGCTGGGCAGTCCGATGAACACGTACGGCAGGTCCTCCGCGGCACGCCGGTCCATGATCTCCGCGATCTCGACCCGTGCCTCACTCTCCGTGCGCGGGCCGTCGGACGAGCGGTGCGCCATCTCCAGATCGATGACGTGCTGACGGTAGTTGGCGCCGGACTGGAAGACCTGTCGCGGCTCGACCGGGGCGTGCACGTTCAGCTCCGCCAGCGGCCGCCAGTCCCCTGCCCGGGAGGCGGCGAGGTCGCGCAGAGATGGCAGCACGGTGTCCCAGCGCTCCAGGAGCGTGACGACGGTCAGGCCCGGCTCGTCCAGCGCCGCGCGCAGGTCCAGTACGTCACCCTCCGGTGTCACCAGGCCCGGGTAGGAAGGAGTGCCGCATCCGCGGACGGAGAACGTGCCGAGGGCGAAAGGGCCGGAGAAGAGGGCGGAAGTTGCTGCGGGTGTCACGAAGATGTCCTCCCGATTGCGATGGGAACTAATCTGGCCCGAGCACCCCGGATAAGGGAAATAGATTCGGTGGATGCCTTCCATCCATGCCGTGAATGAAGCGGCGGTCATCGCCCCTGGGGAAGCACCGTGAACCTGGCCAGCCTGGACCTCAACCTCATCACTGCTTTGCGGGCCCTCCTTCAGGAGCGCAGCGTCACGCGCGCCGGGCAGCGCGTCGGACTCAGCCAGCCCGCCATGAGCGCCGCCCTGGCCCGGTTGCGTCGCCACTTCGACGACGACCTGCTCTCCCGCGTCGGCAGCCGGTACGAACTGACTGCCCTGGGCAGGTCCTCCTCGACCGGACGGCCACCGCCTGCGACCTGCTGGAACGCGTCTTCACCAGTCAGGCCGACTTCGATCCGGCCCATGAGACCCACACGTTCACCCTCATCGCCTCCGACTACGCCGTGGCGGTCTTCGGCGCCGAACTCGCCCGCACGGTCCACGCCGAGGCCCCGGGCATCCGTCTGCGCTTCCGGCAGACGCCCACGGACGTCACCGAGAACACCGGGACGCTGCTGAGCACAGCCGACGGACTGCTCATGCCGCACGGCGTCGTCAATGGGTTCCCCGCGGTCGAGCTGTACCGCGACCGCTGGGTCTTCCTCGTCTCCGACGACCATCCCGACGTGGGCGAACGCCTCACGCTCGACGACCTGCGCCGCCTGCCGTGGGTGACCTACCAGCGCACGTACGACGCGCCTGCGGTCCGGCAACTCGGCATGCTGGGCATCGAACCCAGGACGGAGGTCTCCGTCGACAGCTTCCAGGCGCTGCCCTGGCTCGTCGCCGGGACCCGACGCATCGCCCTCATCCAGGGACTGCTCGCCGACCGGCTGCGTGGCGTGGCTCCCGTACGCGTCATGGAGTGCCCCTACGAAGCCGTACCCGTCCAGGAGGCCCTGTGGTGGCATCCCGTGCACACGCACGACGCCGCCCATATGTGGCTCCGCGAGACGGCCGGGCGGATCGCCGTCGCCGCGTCCCGGCTATGACCTGCCTGTTCATGCAGTGCTTCGTGTGTTTGCCGGAGCAGAAGGGCCGGTCGGCGGCGATCCGGTCAGTCGGTGCCGTCGAGGGCGAAGGAGCGCAAGGTGGCAGAGACTACTGGGTGGCCGCCTTGGTGAGCACCAGGGACGGCGGCCCGTCCGGATCGGGCTGGATTTCCACCTCCGGCCGACCTGCCGGGGAGAGCTGGATGCCCGCGACTGTTACCCGCTCGCTCACGTAGAGCTGGATGTCACCGATCTTGCCGAGGCCACCGTCCTTGGTTTCCAAGTAGACGAAGTCCCTGGACCCCTCGCTGGCGACGAACTCCCACCGGCCACTGAAGTCGAGGAGGTCGGTGCCTCCACCCCCCGTGGCTTCGTCGGCCGAGATGTCAGTGGCGGTGAACGTCCCGTCGGAATCGAGCAGGATCTCGCCGCCTGTCTCCTCGCTGCGGTACACGCCGGGCAGGCCGTCGGCGTCGGGCGGGGCCACCGTGCACCCTGAGGTGAGGGCCGCAGAAGCGGCCAGGGCAGCGACGAGCCACCGACCACCTGCCCCCCTGATCACCATGGCCTCAGCGTAACGGCATCATGAACAGCCGCCCTCCACCGCCGTGTCCGCGACACCATCCGCACCGTGCGCGGCGAGGCCGCCGTGCAGTCCGCTTGCGCGGCTCGCGACCCTGCTGGCGGGTGCGCTTCGGGGGCCGTGTTCCGTCCCATGCCACGAGCACCGCGGTCGGCGTTCCCCGGCGGCTTCGGCGAGTACATCAGCCTGCCAGAGGCGTTCACCATGGCGGTACCGGGCGGGCTGCCGGCCGAGGTCGCCGCACTGACGGAACCCTTCTCCGTGGCGGCGCGGGCGGTCCGGCGCTCGGGCATGGCCTCGGGTGACGTGGCGGTCGTGCTCGGGCTCGGGCCCATCGGCCTCGGTGTCGTGGCGGTGCTCAAGGCGCAGGGGTACGGGCCCGTGGTCGCCGTCGACTTCTCGGCCGAGCGCCGCGCGCTCGCCGGGCGGCTGGGAACCGATGTGATCGACCCGGCGGTCGAGTCGCCGTACGACCGCTGGGGTGCACTCGGTGTGGTCGCCGGGACGATGGACGGGATAGCCGCCGCGTACCGCGGGTTGAAGGTGCGACCGCGTACGGAGTCTCCCGCAGCAGCACCGACACTCCGCACAGAGCCGCGACGACCACGCAGAGCCGCGCCCACGAAAGGCACCGTAGGCGTGCCGCACGCGCGGTGATGGCCTCCTCGACTGCCTCGTCGATGATCTCCGCGACGCGGTCGTCGATCAGGTCGCCGTACCGGTCGACGAACCGGAACAGCTCCTCACGGGAAGCGGGTCCGGTGGCGGCGTCGCTCTCGCGGGGGGCGTCCGCGATCAGAGTGTCGCCCTCGACTGCTTCTTGCTCTTTCGTCATACGGACCACTCTGGCTGGCCGGATGCGGCGCTGTCGGTCACGGGTGCCCACGGGCCGGGGGTGGGTTATCCCTACCCCCGACCCGTCGGTTGTCCTCGTATCGCCCCAGGCCACAGCCTCGCTACCGTCCTGATGTAATCAGGAATCGTCAGTCGAGGAGGGCCCTATGGTTCTGGCCGACACCCAGGACGCCGGCCACCGGCCGGGGCCGGGTGACCCCGTGATCGCCGGTGAGCGACCGGTGGCATGTCCGCAGGGCCCGGCCCTGCCACCGAACCCCTACCGAGCCCTGGGTTCCCCGTACTTGTGGTGTGCGAGCGCCCACCTGGCCACCGACGCGGTGATGGGCGCGGCCGGCCTGGCCTGCTGACCGCGCTCGGCGTCGCGCTCTGCCTGATACCGGCCGGACTGATCGGCGTACCGCTGGCGATCCTCGCGGGTCGGACGCTGCACCTGCTCGGCGCCGCCGAGCGTCAACGCTGGGCGGCGATGCCCGGATTGCCCATACCGCCGCAGCCGCGTCCCGCGCTGTCCGGGCCGCTGCTCGAATCGGCGGCGGCGCTCGCCAGGAGCCGGTCGAGTTGGCAACTGGTGGCCTACTTCGGGGTGCTGGCCCCTTGGTCGCTGGTGACCCTGTGCGGCAGCGTGCTGGTGTGGGGCATCCCGCTCGCCCTCGTGCTGCTGCCCGCCTACTGCGCCGAACTGCCCGGCGGCAGAGCCTCCTTGGGCATCATCGTGGTCGGTGACCTCGGGACCGCACTGCTGGTCTCCGCTCTCACGCTGTTGCTGTGGGCCACTCTCGCCCCGCTGGTGGTACGCGGCCTGCTCACCGCCGACGTACTGCTCGCCCGCGCCCTGCTGGCGCCGGCCCGCGACGTCACACTGGCGCAGCGGGTGGAGTACCTCACGGAGAGCCGGGCCCGGGTGGTCGACGCCGCCGAGGCCGAACGGCGGCGCATCGAACGCGACCTGCACGACGGCGCCCAACAGCGCCTGGTCGCCATGACGATGACGCTCGGCCGGGCCCGCTCCCGGCTGAAGGGCTCCGGCCAGGACGCTGCGCTGGAGCTGGTGGACGAGGCACGGGCCAGTGCCCAGGAGGCCATGAAGGAACTGCGCGACCTCACCCGCGGGCTGCACCCGCCCGTCCTCACCGACCGGGGTCTGGACGCCGCCCTGTCCGCCGTGGCCGCCCGGCTGCCGATCCCGGTCGACGTGGACGTGGACGTGACGCCCCGGCCCTCGACGACCGTGGAGGGCATCGCCTACTTCGTCGTCACCGAAGCCCTCACCAACGTGGCCAAGCACGCGCGGTCCCAGAAGGCCTGGGTGCGCATCCGGCGCACCACGGACCGGCTGGCCGTCACGATCGGCGACGACGGCGTCGGCGGGGCGGAAATCGCACCGGGCGGCGGACTCGCGGGCCTCGCCGACCGGGTGTCCGGCGTCGACGGCCGACTGCGCGTGACCAGCCCGCCCGGCGGACCGACCCTGATCGAAGTGGACATGCAATGCGTGTAGTGATCGCCGAGGACTCCGCCCTGCTGCGGCAAGGCATCGTCCTGCTCCTGCGGGACGCCGGCATCGACGTCGTCGACGCCGTCGAGGACGGGGAGGCCCTGCTCCGCTCCGTCGCCGAGCACCGGCCCGACGTCTGCGTCATCGACGTACGGATGCCCCCCACCTTCGTCGGACGAGGGCCTGCGCGCCGCCCTCGTCATCCGCAACCGCTGGCCGGACACCGGGGTGCTCGTGCTGTCCCAGTACGTCGAACAGAGCTACGCCGTCGATCTCATCGGCAGCGCCACCAGCGGCGTCGGCTATCTGCTGAAGGACCGGGTCTCCGACGCGGACGAGTTCGTCGACGGCCTCCAGCGCGTCAGGGCCGGGGAGACCGTCCTCGACCCGGAGGTGGTCAAGCAGATGCTTGTCCGCAGCCGCCGTCAGGACCCCATGGCCACGCTCTCGCCCCGGGAGCGGGACGTGCTGGCCGCGATGGCGGAGGGCCGGTCCAACACGGGCATCGCCAAGAAGCTGTTCATCGGCTCCGCCGCCGTCGAGAAACACATCCGCAGCATCTTCGTGAAGTTCGGGCTGCACCCGGAAGACGGCGAACACCGCCGTGTACTCGCCGTTCTACGTTACTTGGGAGCTTGAAAGACATGGCAACGCGCAAGAACCGCTGGCTGCTCGCCGCCGGCCTGACCGTCCTCGCCGTGATAGCCGGCACCGGTGCCTGGCTGATCACCAAGGCCCTGCCCGCCCGTGAGCAGTACTCCTCCACCTACACCGCGAACGCCGCCGCCGGCACCCTGCTGCGCGTCGACACCCGCGGCGGCGTCACCCTGCACGCCGGCCAGGACTCGAAGGTGCACGTCAAGGCCACCGGCGATTTCGCGGAGACCCCGCCGAAGGTGTCCGTGAAGTCCTCGGACGAGACGACCACCGTCACCGGCTCCTGCGGCGACGACTGCTCCCTGAACCTGGACATCACCCTGCCCGCCGCCCTTGCCGCCGAGGTCAGTTCGGGTCCGGGGCAGATCGCCGGGAGCGGCCTGGCCGGACGCCTGGCCCTGACCACCGATGCCGGGGCCATCGACCTCACAGGTCCGCGGGGCCCGCTCGTGCTGCACACCTCCAGCGGCCAGATCGACGTGAAGGACGCCAGGCCCGCCGCTTTCGAGGCCAGGACGGAACAGGGCGAGGTCCGCGCCACGTTCGCGACCGCCCCCGCCACCACCGACGTCACCACCGGCCAGGGCGGCGTCGACCTGACCCTGCCGCCGCACGCCGGCTACTCCATCCAGGCCCAGAGCAAGACCGGGACACCGCACATCGCCCTGCCGTGGAAGCGCGACGGCAAGCACACCGTGACCGTGCACACGAACGAGGGCGGCGTGGAGATCCACTGACCGCCTCCGCTCAGGGGGGCCACCGGAATGCGACCGGCCGCGAGTAGCGGGAGAGTGGGGATCAGGTGTGCCGGGGAGCCGAGTGAAGGCAGGTGGATCGTGGCGAAGGGTGAGAAGTTCAAGAAGGGCGATCGCGTCTCCTGGAACAGTCACGGTCAGACCGTTTCGGGGAAGGTGAAGAAGAGGATCACGGAACGCGCCGAGGCGGCAGGACGCACCGTCGACGCCTCGAAGGAAGACCCGCAGTACGAGGTGGAGAGCGAGAAGTCCGGCCGCAGCGCCGTCCACAAGCCGCAGGCCCTGCGCAGGAAGGGGAGCGGCTCCTGACGGGTGGAACAGGGGCGGAGCCTCGGATGCGGGTGTGGGCGTGACGTGCAGTGCCGTCGGCGCCCGCATCGGCCGTATCTAGCTCTTGAGGGGGGCGGGTCGGCTGGCCGTGATGGCGGTGACCGCGTCGGCAGCCGTCGTGTGGACGGTCAGGAATGAGTCGATGCCGGTGACGGCGAGCATGCGCAGCAGGCGGTCGGGTACGTCGGCGAGGCCGAGTGAGCCGCCCGCGGCCTGGGCTGCGTGCCAGATTCCGATGAGCGCGCTGAGACCGGAGGAGTCACAGAAGCCGACCTGCGCCAGGTCCAGGACCACATGACAGGGCTCCTGCCGCATGATCTCCGCGGTACGGGCGCGCAGCGCAGGGGCGGTCTGTAGGTCGATGTTCCCGACGACCGTCACGACGATGAGGTGCTCATGGGGGTATCGGGCGGTCAGGTGGAGCGTGTGGGTCACGTCGGTCATCACTACTGGCCGAAGTGTTCGGGTGTGGCGGTGGTGTGGGTGGTGGTCGCGACACCGCTCTCGGGTGCGGTCGCGGGGTCGGGTACGGACAGGGTCAGCAGGGCCACATCGTCACCGACTCCCTCGGGCAGCGCGTTCAGGAGTGTGACGGTGTCCTCGACCAGGGCGGTGGCGGTCAGCGGGCGGGTGCGCTGGTGGAGGAAGCCGGTCAGGCCGTCTTCACCGAGCATGGCTCCCTGGGCGGTACGGGCTTCGGTGAGCCCGTCGGTGTAGAGGAACAGGCCCTCTCCGGGGGACAGCGGGAAGGTGCTCTGGGCGAAGTTGGCCTCGGGGAAGGCGCCGATGAGCATGCCGCCCTTGGGACGTACCGTCTTGACCCATACGGAGCCGCTGTCGTCGGGGCGTACGTGGTATGCCGGTGGGTGGCCGCCGGTGGCGACGGTCACGGTGAAGCCGCCGTCCCGCTGTGGTGTGAGGAGTCCGAAGAGGGCGGTGCAAAAGCGGCTCCCGGCGGCGACGTCGCTGAGCAGGACGGTGTTGAGCGTGCTCAGGACGGTGACCGGGTCCGGGTCGATCTGGGCCGCCGCGCGCAGGGTGTGGCGGGCCAGCGCGGTGACGGTCGCCGCTTCGGGGCCCTTGCCGCACACGTCGCCCAGGAAGAACGCCCACCGGCCCTGGTCGACGGGGAAGACGTCGTAGAAGTCACCGCCGACATCGTGAACGGAGGCGGTGCGGTAGTGGCAGCCCAGCTCCAGCCCGGGGACCACGGGAAGCGCCGGAGGCAGCAGCGTGCGCTGGAGCGTGGAGGCGAACGCCGCGATGGCGGCCTTGTCCTTCTCCGCCTGCTCCCGCGCCGCACGTTCCGCCTCGGCACGCGCTCGCTCGATTTCGGCGTGCCAGCTCTCCAGGGCCCGCCGCTCCTGCTCGTCGCGCAGGCCCCGCAGTGCCGACAGCCGCAGTTCCATCTCGTCCATGACGATCGCGGCCAGGTCGTACAGGGTGGCGATGTCCTCCTGGGTGATGGAGCGTGGCCGGGTGTCGAGGACGTTGACGGTGCCCAGCCGGTGGCCGTCGGGGGTGGTGATGGGTGCGGCCGCGTAGAAGCGCACCCCCATTTCTCCGGCGACCAGCGGGTTGTCCGCGGCGACCGGGTCGCGCAGGGTGTCGGGTATCACCAGTGCGTCGTCGCGCAAGATCGCCGAGCCGCACAGTCCCGGGTCGCGGCCGATTTCCTCGACGCCGTCGAGACCGTGGGCCGCCTTGAACCAGATGCGGTCGCTGTCGACGATCGTGACCGTCGCCACCGGGACGTCGAAGAGGCGGGCGGCCAGCGCCGCGATCCGGTCGAAGGCGCCGTCGGGCGGTGTGTCGAGGATGTCGTAGCGGCGTACCGCCGTGAGGCGGGCCACCTCCACATCCGGGTCGATGGCCAGCTCGGGGCTCCGCCCGGGTGCCGGTTCGGCCGCCGAAGCCTGTGCGGTCATCGGCTTTCCTCTCCGTCGAACGGGCCGCCGCGGGCAGCAGGACCGACGCACCGTAGGCAGAACATGGGTCCGAACGCCAATTGCCGGCATGAGCCGGACGGGGTGGCAGGGGACTCCTGAGGCCCCCCGGTGACGACAGTCACCCTCATCCCGGCGTGACGGCAGTCACCTTCGTCCCGGCATGGCGGACGTCGGCCGTCCCGACAGCGGCGTGCTCACCAGGTGACGGTGGTGGTGGCTCCGGTGGTGCTGTGGGTGCCGTCCACGCCGACGGAGGTGACGGTGAGCGTAGTGGTCGTGGCGTCGTTCTCCTTGTCGAGCTGGGCGACGTAATGGACGGTGCCGGGGGTGGCGCCGAGGTGGGTGAGGGGCCCGGTGGTGCCACGGAGGATCTCGTAGTGGTGGACCGTGTCGTCGGGGGAGGGGGGTGTCCACGCCAGGCGCAGGGCTTTGCGGGTGGAGGGGAGAGGGGTGACGTGGTCGACGGTGAGGCCGGTGGGCGCGGCCGGCGCGGTGAACGGGGTGGTGCGCACGGCGAGTTGGCCGATCCGGACGTCGTAGGCGAGGTCGGTCTTCGCGGAAGGCCCCAGCCTGAGCTGGAGACCGAGCTGGACAAGGGTCCCGGCGCCGCCTTCGGGAAGGGCCGCGGTGTAGGTCTTCCAGCCGCTGGTGTCGGTGGTGTTCAGGGGCACGGGTACCAGGGTGTGCGGCTGGTCGTCGAGCGCGACGAGGGCGTTGAAGCCGAAGTGGATGTCGGAGGGGGTCTTGGCCCGTACGGTCAGGTGCGTGCCGGCCGGGGCGGTCAGTCTGGTCTGGTACAGCCGCACGGCCGACTCATGGCCGGGGGCCAGGGCGCCGGCCAGGCGCAGGCAGGAGCCGCCCTCCCATGCCTCCTCGAAGCACAGGGAAGCGGCCATGCGGGAGTTGCCGGTGGAGCGGGTGATCCACCGGTAGGTGGGCAGGACGTCCTGCAAGGACAGGTTGGCCCAGCCGTCCCCGCCCTTGCGCGTCGGGTTCCCGGCATGGTGGTGGGCCGTTCCGTGCCCGGCGTTGAAGTGGGAGACGAACGGCAGGGACGTGACGGTGGTGCGTTCCGCGATGTGGGCGGCGATGCCCGGCCAGCCGGTGTCCGAGGGGTCGTGTCAGGGGCCGGTCCAGTAGTCGGCCTCGGCACGGTAGAAGTGCCCGAGCCAGCTGTCCTTGGGTTCCTTGGGCTGGTTGGAGACGGTGTGCGCGGCGTACAGGGCCAGGGAGCCCTGGTGCTTGGCGGCCGCGGGGCAGACCAGCCGGGCCAGGCCCGGGTTGTCGGGGACGTGGCGGACGAGCTCCAGGCCGTAGTACACGTCGTAGCGGTCCCGTTTGATCTTCTCGACCGTGGCGATGGAATCCTTGATGTCGCCGCTGCCCCATCCGTAGCCGATGAAGATCGAGTCGCACACCTTCCTCTTCCCGTCCTGAAGGTAGAACTCGTTCCGGGTGGGACCGCTGTCGGTCAGCTTGCGCCGGAAGGCCTCGTACCAAGTGAATTCGATGTCGGAGCGGGCGCGCGCATAGGCGAGAACGGCGCGCAGCCGAGCTTCCGTCTCCGCGTCGGTGGGTGTCTCCTAGTTGATGAACCAGCCGTCGAAACCGAAGTACCGGGCGGCTTCGATCAGTTTGTCGGCCACCGGATAGCGTTCGTCACCCGTGCTGGCCCCCGGCTGTACGAAGTCCTTGACCCACGCGGGGTTGCCGCCGTAGTCGGTGGGCGGGAAGAAGACGCTGCCGTAGACCTTGACGCCGTTGCGGTGGGCGGCGTCGGTGATGTGCCCGTTGGGCGGGCAGATCAGTCCCGCGTCGGCGACTCCGGCCCAGAACACCAGCACGTCCACGTACTGCCAGTGACTGAAGGCGTAGTAGCGGTGGTCCGCCACGCCCTGGGACGGGTTCCGCCGGGTGTCCCAGAACTCCGCGCACGACATGATCCGGCCCTCGGACGCGCGAGCCTTGCTGTTGGCGCGCAACTCCGCCTTGTACGTACGCGGTCTCAGCGGAACGCGGCTGCGGTTGAAGGGCGCGTTGACATCCGTGGCTGCGGACCAGTCCAGGATGCTCGTGGAACCGTTGGGCAGATCAGTGACACCGGGATGCCAGTGCGGGACGTACGGGGGCCTGTCCTTGGAGCCGGGAGGGAGGGTGGAGTTCATGGTTCCTCTTTCCTTGCGGGGGTGTGAGGCCCCGTCCCTGGTGGCACCGCCGGACGGCTCAGTACGACGTGCTGCGCACCGCCCGCCGCGGTGCACTGGGGGAAACGGCACTACAGAAGGCGTGCTCCAGATGGCGGAGGAACCCGCTCGGCCGGCACCGAGAACCGTCGTGGTCAGGGCCGGAAGCATCACGTACCCCTTCACGTTCGCCTCCGGGCAGCTGGGCCGCACCCGGACGTGGCGGGAGGCCGTCGGCGACGCCCGGACCGTTGCGGTGATCACCAGCCGCCCGGTCGCGGCCCTGTTCCCCGAAGTCCTGCGGGCCATCGCGCAGGCAGGGCCCCGGCACATCGTGGTCGAGGTCCCCGACGGGGAGGACGCGAAGACCCTGGGAGTCGTGGACCGCTGCTACCAGGCGCTGGCCCAGGCGCAGTTCACGCGCGGCGACCTGGTCATCGCCCTGGGCGGCGGGACCGTCACCGACCTGGCCGGTTTCGTCGCCGGCACGTGGAAGCGCGGCGCCCGCCTGGTGCATGCGCCGACGACGTTGCTGGCCCTGGTGGACGCGGCCATCGGTGGCAAGACCGGCATCAACCTCTCCTCGGGCAAGAACCTGGTCGGCACCTTCCACCAGCCTGAACGCGTCCTGGCCGACGACACGGTCCTGCCCAGCCTGCCCGCGCGCGAGCTGCGCTCCGGCCTCGCCGAGGTCATCAAGTGCGGCTTCATCGCGGAGCCCGCCATTCTCGATGACCTGCCCGACCCGGCCCGTACCGTCTCCCAGCAGTCCGAGCGGTATCTGCGGCTGATCGAGATGAGCGTGCGCGCCAAGGCACAGCTGCTCGCCGACGACGTCGCCGACCGTGGCCCACGCCGGCACCTCAACTACGGCCACACCGCCGGCCAGGCCATCGAGACCGCGAGCGGCTTCACCCTGCGCCACGGCGAGGCCGTCGCCCTGGGCATGGTCTACGCGGCCCGCGTCTGCGAGCTGCTCACCGGCGCCGGCGGCATCGTCGGCGACACCCGAGACGTCCTCACCCGGGTGGGGCTGCCCGTCCGTCTGGAGACCACCGTCTCCTTCGAGCAGATGTGGGAGCTGATGCAGCAGGACAAGAAGGTCAGCCCCGGCCGCCCCTCCTTCGTCCTCAGCCCCCGCCGCGGCACCGCCACGCTCACCACCATGCCGGAACGCACCATCGCTCTGGCGGCCTTTGACGACGTCCTGCGCCCCGATTGACGGCTGAGCACCAGCGCCGCCACAGCCGCGTTCCGGTCCGAGGCACGTACGGCCGCCTCTGGCTGGACGCGCCCCCGGGGCCGCCGCACTGGCGGGCCGCTGCCCTCACGCCGTCGTTTTGTAAGGTTCATGCGGTACGCACGATCTTTCAGGAGCAGCGCGATGAACCGACGTACCCGTGTGGCCCTCCTGTTGGCGCTGGGCGGACTGCTGTCCGGTTGCGGCTCCGCCCCGGTCGAGGGGGACGCCCCCTCGACCGGCAACAAGCCGTTCTGGCGGGCCGAGTTCGACGGGGCCGCGGCTGTCCGGCCCTCGGAGAAATTCTGGAACACCGAGATCGGGAACCGGGACGCCGAGGGGTGGGGCAACAACGAGTTGCAGTACTACACCGATGACGCGGCCAACTCCGCCCTCGACGGCTCGGGGCACCTCGTGATCTCGGCGCGGCCGTCCCCTGCCGGGTCGAAGCTGCCGTGCCACACACGGAAGCACTGCCCATGGACCTCGGCCCGTCTGACGACGGAGGGCAAGGTCGCGCTCACCCGCGGACGCGTGGAGGTCCGCGCCAAGATACCCACCGGGACAGGCCTGCTGCCGGCGATCTGGATGCTGGGGGACAACGGAGCCGAGTGGCCCGGACAGGGCGAGATCGACATCTGCGAGGTGGTCGGCGGTGAACCGCGGACGGTGTACGGCACCGCGCACGGCCCGACCTACTACAACGAGAAGGGGATGGGCGGCTCCACCACGCTTCCGGCAGACGCGTCACGGGCGTTCCACACCTACGCCGTCGACAAGCGGCCGCACCGCATCACCTGGTCCGTGGACGGCAAGCCGTACTTCACCCTGACTCCGTCGAAACTGCCCGCGAAGCGCGACTGGGTCTTCGAGCAGGACATGCACCTCCTGCTCAACGTCGCCGTCGGAGGCGACTGGCCAGGCCCTCCCGACGCCTCCACTCCGGCGCCCGCGAGGATGACGGTCGACTACGTACGCTTCTACGGTGAGGGCAAGGCGTAGGCGCCGCCGGGAGGATGTTACGGACGATCGCCCCCTGCTCACGGTGTTCAGTCACGAGCCTCGGACGGCTTCAGTACTCCCGCCAACTCCTGTTGGTACTGGCGTCCAAGTTGATACGCCCGCCCCGAACCCTTGACGCTGATTCGGTGGCCGCGGTCGAGGCTGAGGTCGACGAAAAGCTCCTCCGGGCACTGCCAGGGCCCCCTTTCCTTGTTCGCGGTGATGTTTTCTTCTTCTTTCGCGGACTCCGGAAAGAGCACGTCTGCCTTGAGTGCCCACGCGCACTTTGATCCGTAGGTCAATGTGCCGTCGAGTTCGCCGCTCGATGTGGTGTCGAGTTCCAGGGTCGCTTCGATGCTTTTGTCGTGTCCTGTCTGGCGCATTTTCCCGGACCACTCTCCGTTGAGAGGTGGTGTGTCCTTGGTGAAGGCTGCCCGTGCCCAGTCGGGTGCGTAGTGGACGCACGCCCAGAAGGCTCCGGCGATAACGGAAAGCGCGATGACGACCCCCAGGGTGTCGGACAGTCTGCGCCTGATCACACTCAGATTCTCGGGAGAGTCGTGACCTCCCAGCAGGAGGATCAAGAGCGTTGCGATGACGGTGATGGAGAGCAGGATTCCCAGCGTGATGTATCCGCCGGGAACGTAAGGCGCGATGCGGTCTGACAGCAGGCTGCCGCTGATGGCGGCTACGACCGTCGCAATGACGACCACAATGATCGTCGCAGGCTTCGGTGACCCCATGCTTCCCCCCCGGGTAGCAGAAACGCGGCATTCTGAAGTGCGAAATGTGCACCGCGTCGGTTGTGCCGATCACTTAACACCCCTGGGCGGAAAGCGTAAAGCCGACAGGTGTTCGGTATTCGAGTGCTCGAATGTGCTGCGGTGCGTCCGGTGGTCAGCGGCCGGCGAACGACTTCCACGCCGACACGTGTGCCGAATCCAAGGAGGCTCGTCGGGGAATTCGAGGCATCGTGTGGCGATCCGCCCGGGGCGGGCAGCCGAGGGCCGGTGTCCGACCTCTGCGATCGGGTGGCTCGTGTCACCCGTGTGCAGCAGGACCATGTCAGCCGTCTTCAGTGGGTGTCCCGGGCCGCCGATGAGTGAGGGAAGCCCGTGACGGTTCCGGGCCGAACCCCGATCAGCAAAGAGGAACAATGACTGCCGACGCACGCCGCACCCTCAGCATCGCGGCCCCCTTCGTCCTGGCTCTGGCCGCCCTCACCGCACCGGCGCATGCCGCTGCCGCCCCCCGCCATGACGGCCCGCACTGCCAGGCCATCGACTCCTTCGCCCCCAACAAGAACGAGGAGCACACCGTCGCACTCTCCGACGGTCACGCCTACGCCGGCGCCTGGGACAAGAAGGCGAAGAACATCAGGTGGCAGGAGCTGTCCGACAACAAGGGATACCCCGCGGGCGCCTGCGACATCACCCTCAGCGAGCAGGGAAACAGCGTCTGGGTGAAGGCCATCACCACCGACGGCAAGGTGTACGAGACCTCCTGCGTCAGCCCGGGCAACAAGCTGATCTGCAACAAGCCCTGGACCCGCCTCCACTGAGCAGCCAGCAGCTCACACCCGCCGGTGGCGCCGCCGGTCAGCCCCAGCTGACCGGCGGCCCAGCTGCCGCACCGACAGTGCTCGAGCCCTAGAGGCGGGGGCTCAGGTGACGGCACAGTCGCACGAAGAGGCCCAGGTTGGGGATCTGGAACGCCTCGCGGACTCCGGTGCCGTCGACCTGCGCTGGGAGCCGTAGCGGAACGTGCCGGTCCAGTTGCCCAGGCCCCGCTGGGCGGCGAGTGCGGCGGCGGACGCGGTCGGTCGCTCGCGGCGTATGTGCTCGATCTCCTCCTTGGCCATGACGACCCCTCGCAGGCGTCCGGTCGGTGGTCCCACCCCCTGCGGCGTACAGCCCTCCCGGAGCCATGAAAATGGTGACGGAAAATGTTGGCGTCGCACAGACCAACCGACCAGAAGGGAAGTCATGAGTACCGAGACGCTGGAGTTTCAGGCCGAGGCGCGGCAGCTGCTGGAGCTGATGGTCCATTCGATCTATTCGAACAAGGACATCTTCCTGCGCGAACTCATCTCCAACGCCTCTGATGCCCTGGACAAGCGGCGCCTGGCCGGCCTGAAGGACGACAGCCTCAAGACGGACGACCCGCACATCGAGATCGAGGCCGACAAGGAGGCCCGCACGCTGACCGTGCGGGACAACGGCATCGGCATGACGCGTGACGAGGTCGTGGGGCTGATCGGCACCATCGCCAGGTCCGGCACGGCCGAGACACTGCGCCGGCTCAAGGAGAACAGGGGGAACAAGGAGACCAAGGACAACAAGGAGAACGGGGAATCGGCCGAGCTGATCGGGCAGTTCGGCGTCGGCTTCTACTCCGTGTTCATGGTCGCCGACAAGGTCACCCTGCTCACCCGCAAGGCCGGTGAGCCGACGGGCGTGCGCTGGGAGTCGGACGGCGACGGCACGTACACGATCGAGACCGTCGAGGACGCGCCCGAGGGCACGTCGGTCCGTGTGCACCTGCGGCCCGCCGACGAGGAGGACGCGCTCTACGACTACACCGACGAAGGCAAGATCCGGGAGATCGTCAAGCGGTACTCGGACTTCATCTCCTTCCCCGTCCGGATGGGGGAGACCACCCTCAACTCGATGAAGGCGCTCTGGGCCCGCCCGCGCTCCGAGGTGAGCGAGGAGGAGTACCACGAGTTCTACCGGCACATCAGCCATGACTGGACGGACCCGCTCGACATCATCCAGATGCGGGCCGAGGGCACTTTCGAGTACGAGGCCCTGCTGTTCCTGCCGTCGCGGGCCCCGCGCGACCTCTACCAGCGGGACGCCCGCCACGGTCTCCAGCTGTACGTCAAGCGGGTGTTCATCCTGGACGACAGCCGTGAACTCCTGCCCGACCACCTGCGCTTCGTCAAGGGCGTGGTGGACGCCGCCGACCTGTCGCTGAACATCTCCCGCGAGATCCTCCAGCAGGACCGGCACATCCAGCTCATCCGCCGCCGCCTGGCGAAGAAGATCCTCGCGTCCATCAAGGAGCTGATGGGCAAGGACGCCGAGAAGTACCGCACCTTCTGGCGCGAGTTCGGGCCCGCCGTCAAGGAGGGACTCCTCGACCGGGCGGAGGACCACAAGGCGATTCTCGACATCGCCTCCTTCGCCTCCACCGCCGGCGAGGAGCCCACCACTCTGGCCGATTACGTCGCCCGGATGCCGGAGGGCCAGGACAAGATCTACTTCATGACCGGCGAGAGCCGCGCCCAGGTCGAGAACTCCCCGCACATGGAGGCGTTCCGGGCCAAGGGGTACGAGGTTCTACTGCTCACCGACGCCGTGGACGAGATCTGGGTCGAGGCCGTCCGTGACTACGACGGCACGGAGTTCCAGTCCATCACCCGCGGTGAGGTGGACCTGTCCTCCGAGGAGGAGCCGTCAGCGGAGGAGGCGGGGGAGTACGAAGCGGTACTGGCCTGGCTCAACGAGACGCTCGACGACGTCAAGGAGGTGCGCCTGACGACCCGGCTCACCAGCTCACCGGCGTGCCTGGTCAGCGACACCGATGGTCTGACGCCGGCCCTGGAGAAGATGTACAAGGCGATGGGCCAGGACCTGCCGTCGGTCAAGCGCATCCTCGAACTGAACCCGAAGCACCCGCTGGTCAGCGCGGTCAAGGCAGCGCACGACAAGCGGCCCGACGACCCGGGGCTGAGCGAGACGGCCGAACTGCTGTACGGCACCGCGCTGCTCGCCGAAGGCGGCGATCTGGCCGACCCGGCACGCTTCGCCGCCCTGCTGGCCGACCGCCTCAGCAAAACGGTCTGAGCCGGGCATGAGCTGCGGGCCGTGAGCTGCGAGGCCCGCGGCTCGACGTCTGGTGCATCGTGACGACGATTGCCGCGGATACGGATGTGTCCGCGGCAATCGTGTGAGGGCGTGCGTGACGCGTGGGTGCGGGGGCTCGTTGGCTTGTTGGCCTATTACGCGGGCGTACGCCAATTGGCTGAAAATGTGCGTTGCGAGGGCAGTGGCCTTCCGTTCGATCGTCAAACGGGTGAGCGATGCGGCGGTGAGGGGTGGCCGACCGGAGCACGGCGGCCGTGGGGAGGATGTCTTCACCGCGTGGTGAGCCGCCGTTCTGTCGGCGGGCCCGCCTGCGGCCGCTGGCCGAATCATTACCCCAGCTCAGGGCGGATCTCGGCCGATGTGCCAGCGGCGCGGTGGCGCGTGCATGGGGTGCGGCGTGGCAGCTTTCGGCGTGCCGGTTTGCACTTCGGCCGCGTTCCTTTCCGCACAGTTCGGTTTGCCGAAGCGTTGGCTGGGCACACGCCGCGGTGCCACATCAGGCGGTCGATTTGAGCGCGTGGTCGGCGGAACGAAGTGGCTGAGTGGTGACGTAAAAGCACCGAAGGAGCACTCTCCGTTCAACCTCAGGGGGTTGCTTGCACGTGACTCGCCGTGAAGACTGTGGCCGAGTTCCATCGAAACGAAGGTTTTCCAGGGGGCGCATCATGCCATTCCTGGCACGGGACGTGCTGCGATTGCGTACTCTCAAATCCGTTTCGAACGGCCGGGACCGGTGGTCCGCTGTCTGTCCGGCCAGGAGCTGGGAGGGGTCGCGCACCTGGTGCGCGGGGAGTATCGCCGAGGGGGATGGGTTATGTCGGGTTGGCGCGCCGCACGACTGGGCCGACTGCGGGGCCGTGGACGGCCGTGCAGCCGCCTCGGCATCCTGCACCGCATGTGTTGAGGGCCTGGAGCCCGCCCCGGTGCCGGGCTGACGCCGATTGACCGTCCCGCCGTACGACGATCCCGCAGGGCACCTGCTGTTTTTGTTCACGTCCAGGTGCGAGTCCAGGCCCAGGTTCAGGTGAACAGTGGCACCGCCGCGCCCGGGGCCGCCCTGGCCGGCCCGGCCCACCACACCCCTGTGCGCGTGACCCCACCGTGCCCGCACGCGCCAGCCGCTAGCAAGGGAGACAAGGTGATCAGCAAGCAACCGACGGACGAGCGACCCCTCTTGGAGGAGTTACCCGACCGCTGGCGGCGCTTACGCGAGAACGGGCCGGTGCGGTACGACGAGACCCAGCGCGTCTGGCAGGTGCTTGATCACGAGACCGTCTCCGCCGTGCTCGCCGACCCGGCGACGTACTCCTCGGAGCTCTCCACCCTGGCGCCCACCCAGTCCGACTTCGAGACCTTCACCCAGGGCAACTTCGTCGGCATGGACCCGCCGGAACACCGGAAGCTCCGCACTCTGGTGAGCCAGGCGTTCACGCCACGCGTCGTACAAGGCCTTGAGCCCCGCATCGAGGCCGTCTGTGCCCGGCTCCTCGACGCCGTGGCCGACCGCGACCGGTTCGACCTGGTCGACGCGCTGGCCTATCCGTTGCCGATCATCGTGATCGCCGAACTGCTCGGCATCCCCGCGGAAGAGCACCGGCTCTTCCAGGAGTGGGCGAGCGTCCTGTTCGGCGGCGACCAGCTCGGCGACGCGCCCGACATGGCCGACCTGGAGCGGGCGCTGGAAGCCATCGCCCCCACCGTGCGCCAGATGAACGGCTACATGCTGGAGCACATCCGCGCCCGCCGCGCCGACCCCGGTGACGATCTCACCAGCAGACTCATCGCCGCCGAAGTGGACGGGGTGCGCCTGCGGGACCAGGAGATGGTCGGCTTCGTGGCCCTGCTCCTTGTGGCCGGGCACATCACCACGACCGCGCTGCTGGGCAACGCGATCGTCACGTTCGACGCACACCCCGGCACGGATGCCGCGCTGCGCTCCGACCCCGCGCGCATCCCGGCCGCCGTCGAGGAGGTGTTGCGCTGGCTGCCGCCCTTCCCCGAACTGGGCCGCAGGGTCACCCGGCCCGTGGTCCTCGGCGGGCACGAGATCCCCGCCGACACGATGCTGATGGCCCATCTCGGCGCCGCCAACCGGGACCCCGCCCGGTTCACCGCGCCCGACGTCTTCGACGTGACCCGGAGCCCCAACCCCCACCTGACCTTCGGGCACGGCATCCACTTCTGTTTCGGCGCGCCGCTGGCCCGGCTGGAAGCGCGGATCGCTCTTCACATGTTGCATGAACGATTCCGCATGCTGGTGATCCCCTCCCGCGAAGACGTCGTCCACCAGAACCCGGCCGTCCTCATCGGCGTACGACATCTGCCGGTAGAGGTCGGCAGACCATAGCCCCCGGCGCACGACGCGCCGCCGGCCGGCCCGCACCGCTCGTCCCCGGGGCCGACCGGTAACCCCGCACATGAGACCCATCCAACGGGAGTTCCCTTCTCATGCCCTACACCGTCCCCGCCGCTCCGGTCGCCTTCAGGGCACCGTCCTTATCTCCCCGCGAGCTGCAAGACCGTCTCGATGACCTGGCCCGGACCCACCGGGTGCCCGGCGCCCAGCTGGCCCTGTACACCGGCAGCGAGGTCGTCGCCGTGCACACCGGGACAGCCGACGTCACCACCGGCAGCCCCTTCACCGCGGACACCGCGGTTCCGCTGGGATCGCTGACCAAGCCCTTCACCGCCGCCCTCGTCATGCTCCTGGCCGACGACGGCGATCTCGACCTCGACGAGCCGGCCGCCGAGTACCTGGCCGAACTGGCCGACACGCCGCAGGTGACGGTCCGCCAACTGCTCAGCCATACCGGGGGACTGCCCACGGGGCCCGACTCCGACACCGCCGCCGCCACCACCTCCGCGCGCTATCTGACGGCCGTCTGCACCGCCCGCGACCTGCTGTTCACGCCCGGGACCGACTTCTCCTACTCCAACGCCGGTTACGTCGCCGCCGGGCGGCTGGTGGAGACGGTCACCGGCATGCCGTGGCCGGAAGCCGTGCGGACGCTGCTCCTCGAACCCCTCGGCGTGCTGCCCGCGTTCGCGGCCGACGCCCGCGCCCGTGCGTCCGGTGGCCGCAGGGCACGCCGTCAACACCGCCACCGGGCAGGCCGTCGCCGCCCGGCAGAACCTGGCACCGCTGGAGGCGCCGGCCGGCGCGCTGCTCGCGAGCGCCCTGGACCTGGTCGCGTTCGGCAACGCCGCTCACCGGCCGCTCCGACCTGCTGCCGCCCGCCGTCGCCAAGGAGATGCGCCGGGCCGAGACCGCCGCCGACCCGGGGACGCTCGCCGACGGCTGGGGCGCCGGACTCGCCCTGTACCAACGGGACGGCCGGGTGTGGTGCGGCCACGACGGCAACGCCCAGGGCACCTCCTGCCACCTGCGGGCCGACCCGGAGAGCGGAGTCGTGGTGGCCTTCACGGGCAACGCCGGGGGCGCCACCGCTCTCTGGCGCGACCTCGCCGAGGACCTGGCCCCGCTCACCGGCGTCCGAATACCGGCTGACGCGCTCGCCGCCGACGTCCTCACCGCGGACCGGGGCCTCCCCGTCGGCCTGCCCGACTGTGCGGGCACCTACCGCAACGGCGCCACGACCTACCGCGTCGCACCCGGACCGGACGGTACGCCGGCCCTGTCCGTCGACGGGGACCTGCCCCTGCCGCTGGTCTGCTACGCCGACCTGTCCTGCGATCTGCGCGATCCGGCCACCGGGCGTGTCGAACCCGGTGGCCGCTTCCACCGAGATCCGGCCACCGGCACGATCGACCGGATGCAGATATCCGGGCGCACCGCGCGCCGCGCCGACGACGGCTGAGCCTCGGCCACCGTGGCCACGGTTGCCACGGGGGTTGTCGACGGGTTCGGTTCGGCCTCCGGTCGGGGGGCGGGTCGGCTGTCGGCATCGGCTGGGCTCGGTCGAGGGCTGCGGGAGGGTCGGTGCGGGGTGCACTTCCGGTCCCGGTTCCGGTCCCTTCGGGGGCGGTGCGCGTAGTCGCCTTGCCGTGTGGCACCGGCACACCGGCCCGCCGGGCAGCGGTCGGCTCCGGTGGTTCCGCTCACCGGGTGGCCGGCCGGCGAGCCGTGCCGTTCCGGGTGCGGGCCCGCCCGCCAGGGTGGTCCACCGCCGAGGTCGGCGCGTCGTTCGTCGGCGCCACGGTTCCGTCACCGGCCGCACCCGTCGTCCACCGCGCCGCCCCCCCCGTATCCCGTCCGCTCGCTCCCGCGAGGTCACCACCCCGTACCACCGCGCACACCCGGTGTGTCACGTCAGATCCTGCGCCGCCCATGAGGCGAGGCCGGGGTCGTCCGCGTGGCCCGCGCCGCATCGCCCCGCTCTCCAGAAGGACTTCACCCATGACGGACCTGCACGACAAGCCCGCACCGGCGTCCTCCCTGCCGCAGGGCGGCCCCACCGCCGACGCGCCGAAGGACCCGGGGGCTCCGGCGCATCGACGCTCGGCGAGCTGGTTCACCGCCTGGGTGACACGGACCCCGGACGCACCGGCCCTCACCGACGGCCGGCGGACCTGGACCTACCGTCAACTGGCCGACCGTACCGACCGGTTGACCGCGCACCTGATAGGCAGGGGAGCGGGGCCGGACCGGGTGGTGGCCCTCGTCCTGCCGCGCTCCATGAGCTGATCGCGGCGGAGCTGGCCGTCGCCCGGGCGGGCGCCGCCTTCCTGCCCGTGGACCCCGCCTACCCCGCCGAGCGCCGAGCGCTGATGCTCGCCGACGCCGCGCCCGCGCTCACCCTGGACGATCCGCGCCGGGTGGGCGAACTGCTGGAGGCCGACGGCCCGGCAGGACCCGTGGACGCCCCGGGCGCCGACCTCGACGCCGACCACGCCGCCTACGTCATCTACACCTCCGGTTCCACCGGCAAGGGCGTGACGGTGACCCACCGGGGCATCGGCGGCTTCACCGCGGCCGCCGCCGAACGGTACGCGGTGGGCCCCGGCGACCGGGTGCTCCAGTTCTCGTCGCCGAGCTTCGACGCCTCCGTCCTGGAGCTGTTCATCTCCGTCCTGTCGGGTGCCACGCTCGTCGTGCCGCCGCACGGGCCCTGGCTGGGCGACGAACTCGCGGCCGTACTGGACGAGCACCGCATCACCCACGCCCTCATCCCGCCCGCCGCGTTGACCTCTCTGCCGGACCCCGCGCACGGCACCGCCCGCGGGCTGCGCACGCTGATCGTGGGCGCCGAGGCCTGCCCGGCCGGGCTCGTGGACCGCTGGGCACCCGGCCGCCGGATGATCAACTCCTACGGTCCGACCGAGACCACCTCGTCGCCACGTGGACCGGGCCGCTCACCGCGGGCAGCGGCACGCCGACCATCGGCGGTGCGCTGCCGCACACCCGGGTGTACGTCCTGGACGCGGCGATGCGACCTGTACCGCCCGGTACCGACGGCGAGTTGTACGTGGGCGGGGACGCGGTGGCTCGCGGCTACCTCGGCCGCCCCGGCCTGACGGCGGCACGCTTCGTCGCCGACCCCTTCGGGGCGCCGGGAGCACGTCTGTACCGCACCGGTGACCGGGCGCGGTGGACCGCCGAAGGAGAGCTGGAGTTCCTGGGGCGGCTGGACCGGCAGGTGAAGGTCCGCGGCTTCCGGATCGAGCCGGGCGAGATCGAGGCGGCGTTGCGCCGGGCGGCGCCGGTACCGTCGGCGAGGCCGTGGTCGTGGTGCGCGAGGACGTGCCGGGCCACCGACGCCTCGTCGCCTACGTCACCGAAGCCACCCGGACATCACCCACCGGCCACGCCGACACGACCGACACCGCCGCCCCCGCCGTCGCGACGGCCGTCTCCGCCCCGCGCGGTCTCGACCCCGCCGCCTTGCGCGCCGCCATCGCGGCCGTGCCTGCCCGCGCACATGGTGCCGTCCGCCATCGTGGTCCTCGACCGGATGCCGCTCACCCCGCAGCACAAGATCGACCGGCGGGCCCTGCCCGCGCCGGAACGGTCGGCGGCGGCCGGCCATGTGGCGCCGCGTTCGGCCCAGGAGCGGGCCCTCGCCACGATCTGGGCGGATGTGCTGGGCGTCGACGGCGGTCGGCATCACGACGACTTCTTCGACCTGGGCGGCGAGTCGATCCTCGCCGCCCGTGTGCTCGCCCGCGTACGGGACGACCTGGGCGTCCGGCTGAGCGTGCGGGACGTGTTCGGCGCGCGGACCGTCGCCGCGCTCGCGCCCCTGCTCGACGACCCGTCGGCCGCCGCGCCGTCGGAGCCGATCCCCCCGGCCCCCCGCGACGCCGCCTGCCGCTCCTCCAGCGCGCAGCGGCGCCTGTGGTACCTGGACGACCTCACCGAAGGCGGCACCGAGTACAACACCGGTGTCTCCCTCAGGCTGCGCGGCGCCCTGGACGCGGACGCGCTGCACCGCTCCCTGCTGCGTCTCGCGGCCCGGCACGACTCCCTGCGGACCACGTTCCCCACGGTCGACGGGCAGGGCGTCCAGCGGGTCGCGGCGGAGCCGGACGTACCGCTGCGGGCGGCCGATCTCACCGGCGTACCCGAACCGCGCCGCGCCGAGGCCGCCGAGGAGCTGCTCGCCGAGGAGCTGGGGCGGCCCTTCGACCTGGCGGCCGGACCGCTCACCCGGGCACTGCTCGTCCGGCTCGCCGCCGAGGACCACCTGCTGCTCCTGGCCCTGCACCACATCGTCACCGACGGCTGGTCGGTCGGCATCCTCACCCGTGAACTCGCCGCCCTCTACCACGCGGAGACCACCGGCGAGCCGGACGGACTGAACGAACCCGCCGTGCAGTACCCGGACTTCGCGGTCTGGGAGCGCAGGCAGCGGGCCGGTGACGCGGACGCCGCCGATCTGGCCTACTGGATACGGCACTTGGCGGACCTGCCGCACCTGGAGCTGCCCACGGACCGGCCGCGTCCCGCCGTCCGCACCACCGGCGGCGCCGCCCACCGGCACGTACTGCCTGCGGAGTTGACGTCCCGGCTGCGGCAACTGGCCGCAGGGCGCGGCACCACGGTCTTCACCCTGTTCGCGGGCGCCGCCGCGCTGCTGTTCTCCCGCTACTCGGGCCAGCGCGACGTCGTGTTCGGCACCGTCACCAACGGGCGCGGGCGCCGGGACCTGGAGGACGTGCCGGGGTTCTTCGCCAACACCGTGGTGCTCCGCGGCGAAGTGGACGAACGGGCGACCGTGGACCGGTTCGTGGAGACGATGCGGACGACGGTGCTGGACGCCTTCGCCCACGACGGGGTCCCGTTCGACCGGGTGGTGGAGGAGCTGGCCCCGCCCCGCGACCCGAGCCGCGCCCCGCTCGCGCAGGTGCTCGTCGTCCAGCAGAGCGCCCCCGACGCCCCACCGCTCGCCGGTGGGCTGCGCGTCACCGACCATCCGCTGCCCCGCCCCGCCGCCCGCTTCGACCTGGTCCTGGAGTTCACGCCGGACGCGGACGGCGGCTGCGTGCTGACCGCGGAGTTCAACAAAGACCTGTTCGACGCGGCGACCGTCGCCCGGATGACCGCGCACCTGCACCGGCTCCTGGAGGGCATGGCGGACGGCCCCGGCCGCAGGCTGGCCGAACTGCCCATGCTCGCGGCCGAGGAGCAGCGCACGCTGGTGGACCGCTGGAACCCGCCCGCCCGCGCGACACGGGAGAACGCGTACGGCACGCTGCCCGCGCTGCTCCACGCCCAGGCGGCCAGGACCCCGGACCGTACCGCCGTCGTCTGCGGCCCGGACCGGCTGGACTACGCCGAAGTCGCCCGGCGCGCGTCCCGGCTGGCCCGGCTGCTCGTCGCGCGCGGCGCCGGACCCGAGACGCTGGTCGCGCTCTGCCTGCCGCGCACCGCCGGCCTGGTGCCCGTGCTGTGGGCGGTGCTCGCCTCGGGGGCGGGCTACCTCCCGGTCGACCCGGCCTATCCCGCCGAGCGCGTCCGCTTCATGCTCGACGACGCCCGGCCCGCCCTCGTCCTCGCCACCCGGGAGACCGCCGCCGCGCTGCCCCCGGAGTGCGTACCGCTGCTCCTGGAGGAGTGCACGGCGCCGGACGCAGGGTTGGGCGACTCCGCGCTGACCGACGCCGACCGGCTCCGGCCGCTGCTGCCGGACCATCCCGCGTACGTCATCTACACCTCGGGTTCCACGGGCCGTCCCAAGGGCGTGGTGGTCAGCCACCGCAGTGCCGCCGCGCTCGCCGCGTGGGCGGGGGAGCGGTTCGGGCCGGCGGGGCTCGCGCATGTGATCGCCTCCACCTCCTCCCTCAACTTCGACGTCTCGGTGTTCGAACTGATCTGCCCGCTGGTGGCAGGCGGCACCGTCGAGGTGGTCACCGACCTGCCGGCCCTCGCCGACGGCTCCGGGCCCCGGCGCGCCACCCTGCTCAGCGGCGTGCCGTCCGTCGTCTCCCGGCTCGTCGCGGGCGGCACGGCACCCCTGACCGCCGACACCGTCGTCCTGGCCGGCGAGGCCCTGCCCGCGCAGACCGCGCACGACCTGCGGGCCGCCATGCCCGGCTGCCGGATCGCCAACATCTACGGCCCCACCGAGGCCACGGTGTACGCCACCGCCTGGTTCGCCGGCGACCGCCTGCCGGATCAGGCCCCGCCCATCGGCGACCCGGTGGCGCTCACCCGGACCTACGTACTGGACACCTCCCTGCGGCCGCAGCCCGTCGGCGTCCCCGGTGAGCTGTACCTCGGGGGCGGCGGCCTGGCCCGCGGCTACCTGAACCGGCCCGGACTGACCGCCGCCCGGTTCCTCGCCGACCCGTTCGGCGCGCCGGGCGAGCGCATGTACCGCACCGGCGACCTGGTGCGCCGACGGCCCGACGGCGGACTCGAATACGTGGGCCGCACGGACCAGCAGGTCAAGGTGCGCGGCTTCCGCATCGAACTCGGCGAGGTGGAGGCGGTTTGCGCGGCTGCGCGGGCGTGGCCGAGGCGGCGGCCGTCGCCGCCACCGACGGCGACGGCAACCGGCGCCTGGTCGGCTACGTCGTCCCGGCCGCCGGTCAGCACACCGAAGCCGAGGCGGTGCGCCGGGACCTCGGCCGTACGCTGCCGGACTACATGGTCCCGTCGACCGTCGTCGTCCTGGACGCCCTGCCGCTCAACCCCAACGGCAAGCTCGACCGGGCCGGGCTCCCCGACCCGGGTCCCGCCGTGCGCGCGGTACGCCACGTCGCGCCCCGCACACCCACCGAGCGCGCCCTCGCCCGGATCTGGGCGGAGGTGCTGGCGAGCAGCGCGTCGGCGTCGACGACAACTTCTTCGACTCGGCGGCGACTCGATCCTCAGCATCCAGGTGGTGGCCCGCGCCCGGCAGGAGGGCCTGCCGCTCACCTCACGGGACCTCTACCAGCACCAGACCGTCGCCGCCCTCGCGCACTGCGTGGACGCGGCGGCCGGGCCGCGCGAAGCCGCGCCGGCACCGGAGGCGCCCACCGGCACGGCCCCCCTGACCCCCATCCAGCACTGGCTGTTCGCCGCCGTCGGCGCACGCGCCGGCCACTTCTCCCAGGCGTTGTCCCTGCGCATGCCCGCCGACCTGGACCCGGCGGCGCTGGAGGACGCGCTGAACGACCTCGTCGCTCACCACGACGCCCTGCGCTCCCGCTTCACAGGAGGCGAGTCGGGGGGCTGGCACATCGACGAGCGGGCACCCCGTCTCCGACTGGCCCGCCATACCGGCCCGGAGACGGACACCCCGCACTTCGGACCGTTCGACCTCGCCGGGGGACCGCTGCTGCGGGCCGTGCTGCACGACACCGGTACCGAGGCGCCTGCCGTCCTGCACCTTGCTGTGCACCACCTGGTGGTCGACGGAGTCTCCTGGCGGCTGCTCCTCGAAGACCTGGACCGCGCCTACCGGGCCCGGCACGCGGGCGAGGACGGCGCGGCCGCACTGCCCGCCAAGTCCTCGCCGCTACGGCAGTGGGCCCGCAGGCTGAGCGCCCACGCGGCGGACGGCGGCTTCGACGACGAGCGCGCGTACTGGGCCGAGGCGGTCCCCGCCGACGCGCCCGCCCTGCCCGCCGAACTGACGGGCGGCGGCCCCGGCACCTACGCCGAGCAGAGGTCGCTCACCGTACGCCTCGGCGCCGACGCGACCGCCGCCCTGCTGCGCACCCTGCCCGACACCTACCGCACCCAGGCCAACGACGTCCTGCTCGGCGCGCTCGGCCGGGCCCTGTGCGGCTGGAGCGGCCGGGAGCGGGTGGTGGTCGACGTCGAGGGACACGGCCGCGAGGAACTCTTCGGCGAGCTGGACATCAGCCGTACGTTCGGCTGGTTCACGACCCGGTACCCCGTGGCGCTCGCCGTCCCGCCGGACGCCGACTGGGACACCGTGCTGAAGCAGGTCAAGGAGCGTTTGCGCGCCGTACCCCGCAACGGCCTCGGCCATGACGCGCTGCTCCGGCTGGCCGGTCCCGGGGCGGCCCCCCGAGCGGCCGCGCAGATCAGCTTCAACTACCTGGGCCGCATGGACACCGCGGAGCACTCCGACGGCCTCTACCGGGGCACCGTACGCCCGCTGGAACTGGACGCCGACCCGGCGGCCGAGCGCCCGCACGCCCTGGAGGTCGTCGGCCAACTTGTGGGCGACGAGTTGGAGTTCACCTGGTTCTACGCCGATCTGCGGCGGCCGCGAGGACGCGGTCGCGGATCTCGCCGGGCGCTACAGCGAGGCGCTCGCCGACCTGGCCCGGCACGCCGCCCGGCCCGGTGCCGCGGGCCGCACCCCGTCCGACTTCCCGCTGGCCCGGCTCGACCAGGCCGCCGTGGACCGGATCACCGGCACCGACCCGGCCGCGGTTGCCGACGTCCTGCCGCTCACGCCCACCCAGGCGGGCATGCTCTTCCACGGCCTGTCCCAGGACGACAGCGGCGTCTACGTCCAGCAGCTGACGTTCGTCCTGGACGGCGTGCCCGACCCGGCGGCCCTCGCCGCGGCCTGGCAGCACGTCACCGACCGCACCGAGGTGCTGCGCGGCCGGGTCCTCTGGCAGGACGTCCCCGAACCGCTCCTTGTGGTGGAGCGCCACGCGGCCGTGCCCGTCACCCGCCTCGACTGGCGCGACCTGACGGAGGACGAGCGCCGCGTCCGCCTCGACGACCTGCTGGTCCGGGACCGCGCCGACGGCATCGACCTCGGGCGGGCCCCGCTCCAGCGCCTCCTGCTCGCCCGCGTCTCCGACACCGCCGTACGCGTGGTGTGGTCCTTCCACCACCTGCTCCTCGACGGCTGGAGCATGTTCCAGGTCCTCTCGGACGTCTTCGCCCACCATGCCGGACCCGACGCCGCCGCCCTCCCGCACCGCCCGTCCTACCGGGAGTACGTGTCCTGGCTGCGGGGGCGCGACCAGGACGCGGCCGAACGGCACTGGCGGCGCCGGCTGTCCGGCCTGGCCCGAGACCTCGCCGCTGCCGTACGACCGCAGAGCCGCGCGAGGCCCACCGTGCCGAGTCCACGCACGCCGTCCACAGCACCGTGCCCGCGGCCGTCACCCGGGAGCTGGAGGAACTGGCCCGCACCTCGGGCCTCACCCTGAACACCCTGGTCCAGGCCGCCTGGGCGCTGCTGCTCGCCCGGCAGGCGGGCCGCGACGAGGTGGTGTTCGGCACCACCGTCTCCGGCCGCCCGGCCGAGCTGCCCGGCGCCGAGGCCATGACCGGCCTGTTCATCACCACCCTGCCCACCCGGGTCACCGTCCCCGGCCACGGCACCCTGCTCGACTGGCTGCGCGCGCTCCAGCACGACCAGAGCGAGGACCGGCGCTTCGACCACCTGCCGCTCACCCGGCTGAAGACGTTCACCGAACTCCCCGAGCGCGTCGGTCTCTTCGACAGCATCGTCGTCTTCGAGAACTACCCGGTGGACGACGACCTCGCCGCCGCCCACGGTCTGCGCCTGAGCGGCCTGGAAGGCGTCGAGACCACCAACTACCCGCTGAGCCTGACCGCTTACCCGGGCACCGAACTGGGCCTGCGCCTCGGCTACGACCCCGAGCTGTTCGACGCCGACACCGCCGGGCGCATGGCCGAGTACCTCACCGTCCTGCTCACCGGCATGCCCGCCGGCTCACCGCGCCCGCCCGCCCGGCTGCCGCTGCTCGGCCCGGACCGCCGTCAGCAGGTCCTGGAGACCTGGAACGACACGGCCACCGACCTGCCCGACAGCACGGTCGCCGACCTCTTCGCCGCCCAGGTGCGCCGTACGCCGGACGCCGTGGCCCTGGAAGCGGGGGAGGAGTGCCTCACCTACCGTGAACTCGACGCCGGCGCCGCCGTGTTGGCGGCACGCCTGGCGGGGGCCGGGGTAGGCCCGGAACTCCCGGTCGGCGTTCTCATGGACCGCTCCGTCGGCCTCATCGTCACCCAGCTGGCGCTCGTGCGGACCGGTGGCGTGTTCGTGCCGTTGGACGGCAGGGCACCGGCCGAGCGGCTGCGCCGGACCCTGGCCGAGGCCGGGGCCGACCTGCTGCTCACCGACGCCGCGTGGGAGACGACGGCTTGCGAGGTGCTGCCGGGCGACGGCGTCCTGCGCGCCGACGGCGCCTTCGAGCCGCCCACCGGGCCGTTGCCCCACCATGCCGTACACCCCGACAACATCCAGTACCTGCTGTTCACCTCGGGCTCCACCGGCCTGCCCAAGGGGGTGTCGCCGTGCGCCAGCGGGACGTCGCCGCGCTCGCCCTCGACCGGGCCTTCGCCGGGCACGACCGCGTCCTCGTGCACTCGCCGCACGCCTTCGACGCCTCTACGTACGAGGTGTGGGCGCCGCTGCTGCGCGGCGGTACGGCCGTCCTCGCCCCGCCCGCCGACCTGGACGCCGCCCAGGTCCGGTACGCCGTCACCGAACAGCGGGTGAGCTGCCTGTGGCTGACCGCGGGCCTGTTCCGCCTGCTCGCCCAGGAGGACCCCGGCTGCCTGCGCGGTGCCCGCGAGGTGTGGACGGGCGGCGAGGCCGTGCCCGGCGCGGTGGTGCGCCGCGTGCTCGACGCCTGCCCCGGCCTGACCGTCGTCGACGGCTACGGCCCCACCGAGACCACCACCTTCGCCACCCGCCGCGTCTTCCGCTCCGGCGACCCGCTGCCCGCGGTACTGCCCATCGGACGCCCGCTCGACAACACCCGCGTGTACGTCCTGGACGGCGCCCTTGAACCGCAGCCGCCGGGCGCCCCGGCGAGCTGTACATCGCCGGCACCGGACTGGCCCGGGGCTACGCGGGCCGGCCCGGCGCGACCGCCGCCCGCTACCTCGCCGACCCCTACGGGCCGCCCGGCACCCGCATGTACCGCACCGGCGAATCGTGCGCTGGAGCGAGACGGCCGAGCTGCACTTCGTCGGCCGCGCGGACGACCAGATCAAGATCCGCGGCTTCCGCGTCGAACCCGCCGAGATCGAGGCGCGGCTCACCGCGCACCCGGCCGTCGCCGACGCCTCGCTATCCCTGTACGAGGACGGCGGGCGCAAGCGGCTCGCCGCCCACCTCGTGCCGGCCGGTGCCGCCGAGGTGCCCGCCGCCACCGCGTTGCGCGCCCACCTGGCGGCCGGGCTGCCCGGTACATGGTGCCCGCCGCGTTCGTCACCGTGCCCGAACTGCCCCTGACGGCCAATGGAAAGGTCGACCGGCGGCGGCTGCCCGCACCCGACTGGGCGGCGGGCGGCGAACAGACGCACCGCGCCCCGCGCACCGAGGCGGAGCGCGTCCTCACCGGGAGCTGGACGAGCTGCTCGGCGTGGCACGGGTCGGCGTGGACGACAACTTCTTCATGCTGGGCGGCGACTCCATCCTCAGCATCCAGGTGGTCTCCCGGGCCCGCGCCGCGGGACTCGCCCTCAGCCCCCGCGACCTCTTCCGGCATCCCACCGTGGCCGAACTGGCCGCCGCCACCGAGGGCGTCGCGCCCGCCGTCGCGGGCACCGGGCCCGTCACCGGAGCGGTGGACCTCCTTCCGATCCAGCACTGGTTCCTCGACCCGCGGCCCGCGCGCCCCGACTTCTTCAACCAGTCCGTCGTCATCGAGACGGCAGGCGCCGTCGACCAGGACGCCCTGCGTGCCGCCCTCACCGCCCTGTGGACACACCACGACGCCCTGCGCGCCCGGTTCCACCTCGACGGCGCGGGCGCCTGGCAGCAGGACATCGCCGCCGCCGACGGACCGATACCCGAGCTGCTCCACGTGCACGACCCGGCGGACGAGGAACGCGTCACCGCGGAAGCGCACAGCGGACTCAGCCTCGACACCGGCCCGTTGTTCACCGCCCGGCTGTTCGCCGCCGACAGCGCCCGGCTGCTCCTGGTCGCCCACCACCTGGTGGTCGACGGCGTCTCCTGGCGCATCCTGCTGGAGGACCTGGAGACCGCCTACCGGCAGGCCGCGTCCGGCGCACCCGTACAGCTGCCCGGCCGCACCACCTCCGTACGGGAGTGGGCCGACCGGCTGCGCCAAGACGACCAGCTTCGCCGCGCAGCTCGGCCACTGGGAGCGCACCGCCCGGGCCTGCGCCGACCCGCTGCCCGTGGACCTCGACGGCGGCAACACCACCGCCGACGTCCGCGAGGTCACCCTCCGCCTCGACCCCGAACAGACCGATGGCCTGTTGCGCCGCGTCCCCGGTGTCTACCGCACCCGTGTCGACGACGTGCTGCTCACCGCGCTGGGCCGGGTCCTCGGCGACTGGACCGGCCGCGACACCGTCGCCGTCGGCCTGGAGGGACACGGCCGCGAGGACCAGCTGTTCGAGGACGTCGACCTGTCCCGCACGGTCGGCTGGTTCACCTCCCTCTACCCCCTCGCGCTGTCCGCCCCCTCGGGCTCCTGGGGCGCCGCGCTGAAGTCCGTGAAGGAGCAGCTGCGGGCCGTGCCCGACCGCGGACTCGGCTACGGCGTGCTGCGCCACCTCGCCCGCGAGGAACGGCTCACCGGCACACCCGAGCCCGGTATCAGCTTCAACTACCTGGGCCGCTTCGACTGGTCCGCCGACGCGGGCACCCTGGTCGCCGGGGTGCCCGGCGGCCTGGGCGGAGCCGAGGCACCGGAGACTGTACGGCCGCACCTGATGGACGTCGTGGCCCGGGTCGAGGACGACCGGCTGGAGATCACCTGGTACTACAGCGCCGGACGGCACCGCGAGGAGACCGTCACCGCGCTGGCGGAAGGCATGCTGCGGGCGCTCGGCGACATCGTCGCGCACTGCGCCCTGCCGGACGCCGGCGGCCGTACCCCCTCGGACTTCCCGCTGGCCCGCCTCGACCAGGCCGCCGTGGACCGGATCGCCGGGAACGGCCGGGACGTCGCGGACGTCTATCCGCTGACACCGATGCAATCCGGGATGCTCTTCCACAGCCTGCTCGACGCCGACAGCCGCACGTACGTCAACCAGGTGCAGTTCGTGCTGTCCGGCGTCACCGATCCGCAGGCGCTCGGGGAGGCGTGGCAGCACACCGCCGACGCCAACCCGGTGCTGCGCACCCACCTGGTGTGGCAGGAGACCGCGGAGCCCCTCCAGGTCGTACGGCACCGGGCCGCCGTGCCCGTCACCCACCACGACTGGACCGGCTGGTCCGCCGAGCGCGGGGCGCGCGAGCTGGACCGCCTGCTCGCCGAGGACCGCGAGCAGGGCATCGATCTGGGCACCGCGCCCCTGATGCGGCTCACCCTGATCCGGCTGTCGGCGGACCGGGTCCGGCTGGTGTGGACCTTCCACCACGTCCTGCTCGACGGCTGGAGCGCCGCCCAGGTCTTCGAAGAGGTGTGCGAGCGGTACGCCGCCCTGACCGCGGGACACCGCCCGCAACTGCCGGACCGGCGGCCCTTCGCCGACTATCTGCGCTGGCTGTCCGGGCAGGACACCGACCGCGCCGAACAGTACTGGCGCACCACCCTCGCGGGCTTCCAGGCGCCCACCGAACTGCCCGCGACCGGCGGCCCGCCGAGGCCCACCGCGCCTCCTCCTCCGGGACCGTACGGATGGCCCTCGGCGCGGACGTCTCGGCACGGCTCCGCGAGACCGCCCAGCAAGCCGGACTGACCCTCAACACGGTGGTCCAGGGCGCGTGGGCGCTGCTGCTGTCCCGCTACGGCGGCGGCGACGACGTGGTGTTCGGCACGACCGTCTCCGGCCGGCCCGCCGACATGCCCGGCGTCACCTCGATGGTCGGCCTGTTCATCAACACCCTGCCCACCCGGGCCCGTGTCGACGGACGGCGCGCCCTGCTCGACTGGCTGCGCGCACTGCAGGACGCCCAGGCCGAGGCCAGGCGCCACGACTTCGTCTCGCTGGCGCAGGTGCAGTCGTGGAGCGATGTGCCGGGCGGCACCAGCTTGTTCGACTCCATCGTGGTCTTCGAGAACTACCCGTTCGACGAAGGAGCCATGGCCCGGCACGGCCTGGCGATGGAGGCCGAACGGGACCTCGAACCGACGAACTACCCGCTCAGCGTGGTCGTCGCAGCCCGGCGACACCCTGGCCGTGAACCTGGACTACGACCCGGCCGCCTTCGACACCGGCACGGTGGAGGCGCTCGGCGAGAGCCTGCGCGCCCTGCTGACCGGTATGGCCGACGCGCCGGACCGCCGCCTGGCCGATCTGGCGCTGCTCGACCCGGCCGAGGGACGCGAGCTGGTCGCCCGGCTCGGCGGACGGGTGGCCGAGGCGCCGCACGACGCCCTGCGCGAGCGCCGCGCGAGACTCCGTCTGAGGCCCCGTACGACGCCCTGCCCGAGGCCCCGTACGACACCCTGCCCGAGGCGTTCCGGCGGCAGGCCGAGCGCACCCCCGACGCCCCGGCCGTCCGCCACGCCGACACCTGCCTCAGCTACCGCGAACTCGACCGTCCGCTCCAGCAGGCTGGCCCGGTTGCTCATCGCCGCCGGCGCCGGACCCGAGCGCTTCGTCGCCCTCTGCCTGCCCCGGACCGCCGACCTGGTCGTGGCGCTCCTCGCGGTGCTGAAGAGCGGCGCCGGGTACCTGCCGGTCGACCCGCAGTACCCCGCCGAGCGCGTCGCGTTCCTCTTCGAGGACGTACGCCCGGACGCCGTGATCACGGCCGCCGAGACCGCCGGCCGGCTGCCCGAGGGCACGTACACCCGGATCTTCCTGGATGAGGAACCCGGCACCGACCTGCCGGACACCCCCGTCGGCGACACCGAACGCCACGTGACCCTGCTGCCCGCCCACCCGGCCTACGTCATCCACACCTCCGGTTCGACCGGCCGCCCCAAGGGAGTGGTCGTCAGCCACGCGTCGGTGCGCGCCCTGACCGACTGGGCGGCGGCCGAGTTCACCGGGCACGGCCTTGAGCACGTGGTGGCGTCCACCTCGCTCAACTTCGACGTGTCGGTGTTCGAGATCTTCTCGCCGCTGCTGTCCGGTGGCTGCGTGGAGATCGTCGCCGACCTGCTGGCCCTCGCCGAACGCCCGGGCTCCTGGCGGGCCGGGCTGCTCAGCGCGGTGCCCTCGGCGCTGGACCGGTCTGCTCGCCGAGGACGCCGTCCGGCTCACGCGGACACGTCGTCCTCGAGGGGGAGAGGCTGCCCGCCCGGACCGTCGGCCGGGTCCGCGCGGCCGTGGCCGACAGCCAGGTGCGCAACATCTACGGGCCCACCGAGGCCACCGTCTACGCCACCGCCTTCACCTGCGACCCCGCCGACCCCGACCGCGAGCCGCCGACTCGCCGGC
>RBWT01000062.1 GCA_004010275.1 Streptomyces huasconensis | reverse complement strand
CGCGGAGCTGCACGCGTTCGAGGAGGTGCAGCGCGTCAAGCCGGGTAAGCGGAGCGGGATCGTTGTCGGGTGGCCCGGGGGAATCTCGCCCCCGGGCTCCCACAGAACCGTGCGTAACAGTCTCCCGTTACACGGCTCTTACCACCTTGATCACCAAAACATTGGAGTCCATGCCCACTGGGCGAAGATCCTCGGGTGCTGAGTGGTGATGCGCTTCCAGCACGCGTGGGCCTTCTTGAAACTCCTGAACCGCCGATACTTCTTGCGGATCCAGCGCACCAGGTAGGCATTGATGCGCACGAGGAGGGGATGCATCGCGGAGCGATGGAACGCTCCGTAGTACTGCATCCATCCACGAACGATGGGGTTGATCCATCGCGCGAGGTCGTAAAACGTCAAGTAGACCTGCCGGTGGAGCCGCCAGGAGCGAATCTCCCGGCCGATCTTCTTCATCGCGTCCTTGCTGATCGCAGGCAGGAAATTGGTGAAGTTCACCCCTTTCCTGGACCGCGCTTCGCGGGCGCGGAACGTGTACCCAAGGAAGGTGAACGACGTGTGCTCCGCGGAGCCTCGCCGATTGCTGTCCTTGCAGTACACGATCCGGGTCTTGTCGGGATGCAGGCGCAGCCCGACCTCAGCCATCCTGTCCCCGAGCGCCGCCAGAATCCTCCGGGCCTGCCACTCGGACTTGCAGTGCACCACCGCATCATCCGCGTAGCGTTCGAACTCGACACCCGGATACATCCGGGTTAGCCAGGCATCGAACGCGTAGTGCATGAACAGGTTCGCCAGCACAGGCGAGACCGCCGACCCCTGCGGGGTCCCACGAGCCCGTATCTGCAAGGTGCCGTCGGGCAGTTGGACCGGCGCGCGAAGCCACCGTTCCACGTAGAGCTTCACCCAGGCGGCGTCGGTATGAGCCTCAACAGCTTTGACGATGAGGTCCCAGCGGACACTGTCGAAGAACTTCTGGATGTCGAGATCGATCACCCAGTCACTCTTCCAACAGCGACGCCGGCACGCATCAACGGCGTCCAGAGCCGACTTCCCCGGCCGGTACCCATAGGAGTCCTCGTGGAAGATCTGATCCACTCGGACACCAAGGTGTCGGGCAACGACCGTTTGCGCAACTCTGTCAGCGACGGTCGGAATGCCGAGCATCCGAGTCCCGCCGCCGTGCTGCTTCGGGATCTCTACCGCACGCACCGGCGGCGGAAAGTAGGTCCCCGAGGACATTCGGTTCCAGATCTTGTACAGGTTGCCCTTCAGATCCTTCTCGAAGTCTTCGATGGACTCACCGTCCACACCCGGAGCGCCTTGATTCCTCTTGACGTACCGATACGCCTCCAGCACTTCCCACTTGGAGATCTCGAACGGTTTGTTCAGCGACTTCAGCTTGTCCATCGGCTCCTCCCGGAGAACGTCCGGTTGACCAGATACACACAGCCACAGATGGCCCGGCCCCTTCGCTCCACCCCCGTTACAGGGGCTTCAGCACTACTACGAACCGGTCCGCCAACACGCCTCGCGACGGTACTCAGCTTCTTGCGGGACCTCCGCTTGAAGGGCTCCCTCTTGCTCTCCCAGAGGCAGAGCGGTTTCGAGACGTGCCTTCCCACGTTCCACACCAGCGCAGCAGATCAGGATCACGCCACCTCCGTGCCGGACACCGTCTGGCCAGTAGACGGGTTGCCGCCAGACTCATCCCGGAAGACACATGACACCCCCCGGTTTTGATGCCACTTCACTCGATAACGACACGTCAGCAGTGGTTCACTCGCGTTCGTCTTCCTGATCCCCACCTGACACCTCTTGGGCGCCTTCTCCACATCGCTCACCACGGTCGCGTCACCGCTTCCGCAGCATGTGGTGGTTTGAAGCCTCCCCCCGCAGGGCGGCTCCGAGGGGCCAATCCCTCATCGCTAGTGCAGCACCGTCTTCGCAAGGTCTTCCTACCTCAACCCCCTCCGACGTTCGTGGCACACCATATGTTCGAGTCTATGACTCGCCGGTCGAGCGGACGGGGAGGCGAGTGACCTGCCGCAGTGAAGGTTGAGTGTTCTCATCGAACATTGAGCGCAGTCGGGGCGGTGCGGTCGGCGGTCATGGCCTACGCACACCTGACCGGAGCGGTCACCGCGGATGTTCTCGTGCTGGGCGCTCCGTTGACCGCGGCTGCCGCCGGGGGTGGCGCCGATCCGGCCGGGCAGCGTGCCGGTGGTCCGTCGGCCCCTTTCAACTCCGGCTCAACCGCCGCGCGGTGGCCTCCAGCAACTCGTCCGGCGCCGCCTCGCGTGTCCGGGCCTTTGGTCGGGCCAGTCCTACCCGGCTCGGTGAAACCCCGCGGACTGGACGGAACACCACGTCCGGGTGGGAGTAGAAATGGACCGCCGACGCCGGGGCCAGCGCTACGCAACCGGCAGCCACCGCTGCGAGCCACTCGTCGGGCCGACTGGTGACGGCGCCGACCCGGACTGGGTGCCCTTCCCGCTCCTGTGCCGCCAGCCAGTGCTTCCTCCAGGCTCCGGTCTCGGCTCCGGCCGCGACGAAGGGCTCGTCCCACAGCTCCCGGAACTCCACCGTCCCGCTGCTCGCCAGCGGATGTCGGGCCGGCAGCAGCACCCCACGCTCCTCAACGAACAACTCCCGCACGTGCAGCCCCTCCTGCCCCGGAAACGGCAAACGCACCACTGCCGCGTCCACTTCGCCCCGGGCCAGGCCGGCACTCGGGTCCGACCAGTCGAACTGACGCAGTTCCACCTGCCACTCCGGCTGCGCCTGGCGGAACCTGGCGATGACCTCGTGGACGGCGCCCACGGCGCCCGCGTCCAGGAAGCCCAGGCGCAGCACCCGCGGCGCCCGGCGGGTTGCCTGTACCGCCTCGTCCCAGCCGTCCAGCAGCGCGGGCACCCGCGCGGCGAGCTCTCGACCGGCCTCGGTCAGCGCCATCCCGGACCGCGAACGCGCGAAAAGCGGTACCCCGAGACTGTCCTCCAAACGCCGAACCTGCTTGGTCAGCGCGGGCTGCGAGATGAACAGTTTCTGCGCCGCCCGGGTCAGGCTGCCCTCCTCCGCCACTGCGGCGAAGTACCGAAGCAAGCGCGTCTCCACGTCCATGCCACCAGGTTATTGAAGCAGGTATTGGACGGTGTCGAAGCGCCTGCGAACCCTAAAGGCATGACCGGTACCCAGCTCGCATTCCTCGTCGTCACCTTGCTCACCGCCGCTGTCAACGTCGGTATCGCCGCAGCCGACCTCACCCGGGCGCGCTTCGTGCTGGCCAACTCGGCACAGGTGGGTGTGCCCCGATCCTGGCTGCCCCGGCTGGCCGCCCTCAAGCTGGCTGGCGCGGCAGGCCTCCTCCTCGGCCTCGATGCGGCACTGCGCCCCCTCGGTGCCGCCGCGGCCTGCGGTCTCGTCCTGCTCTACCTGGGCGCGCTCGCCTTCCATCTGCGCGCCCGGGTGCTCTACAACCTCGCGTTTCCGGGTTTCTACTTCGCCACCGCCGTCGCCTCGTTGACCTTGACCGTGTCCTCCTGATGGCGGCACCGCTCAACACGCGGCCGATGCCGTAGCGGGAGATCTCTAGGCCGCGGCGTAGCTGAGGCGCAGAAGGTCACTGGCGCGTTCCAGGTCCCGCTCGGTTCGCAGCTGTACTTCCAAGTCACCGGTGCCGTGGTGCCCGAGCCCCGTCACGTCCCGGGTGAAACCGGGAACGAGGTCGACCTCCTTCGGGTCGGCCTTGAGGTAGATGAGGAGCTTGGTCTGCTGGGGCGGGCAGACGCTGGCGAAGTTCCGCAGCCGTCGGTAGGCGCGGTACTGCTTGCGCTGCACCCGGGTGACGCCGTCCCCGAGTCCGACCAGGACTTCGTCAACCGCCTGAGCCAGCTCAGCCATCGCCCCGCTCTGATCCCCGCGCGGCGACGCCCCTGCCGCACAGCGGCGTACCCGCTTGGCCGGAGACGAGTGACCCGTGACAGAGGCCACGGTCTCAAGGCCGAAGTGGTCGCTGCCGAAGTACCGGTAGCGGACCAGGTCGATCGAGCGCCGGTGCTCGCGCACGGCGTGTGCGTCGTAGCGGGTGAAGTCGCCAGCCACGCAAATCAGCCGGGGTGCGCTGCACAGGATCTGGGACGCGGCCGTCACCCCGAGCCGGTCGCGGACCAGGTTCCGGAAGGCGTCCTTATGGTTCGTCAGCCAGGCCATGTAATAGAGGCCCTGGTTGATCACGCCTGCGTCGGTGCCGCGCTTGTACTCGACGATCACCGGTGACCCGTTCTCGTCTAGACCCAACGAATCGATCCGCCCGCCGTCGACACAATCGATGACGTACTCGCTCGCCAGGAAGGTGACGCCCAGCATCGTCTCCATGTGCGCCTCGACGAGGTCCTGCACATCTGCCTCGACCTCAGCAAGACACGGCGTAACCTCGATCACGCCGCTATTTGTCTTGTGAAACAGCTTCAGCCCCGACACCTTCCCCTCCTCGGTTCGGAGATCACCAACGCCGAAATGGGGCGAGATTGTTTCCGCGAGGGGCTTCGGAGGCGTGAAGATAGTGTGAGACCCCGCGTACAGCCTGGCTGGAGAGAGCTCGCGGACCCCAACCACCAAGTATCTACGATCCCCCCTTGTGTTCCCCGGGCCCCGGGGGCAGCGCCCGGAAGCTGCGTTTGCGCGAGCCAGCACCCGTAGCTCAGTGGATAGAGCACGTGCCGTCTAAGCACCCCCTTCCTCATGGCATCACCACTTGTGTGTAGCCGGGGCTCGCTCCTACTGGCCGTTCTCATGAACGAGCGGGTACTGCAGGCTCTGCAAAACGTCGGTTCCAGCAACTCGTCCTCGACCTGGCCGGGGTGCAGTACTGCGACTCCAGTGGCATCACCACCATGATCATCGCCCACCGCCACGCTCATGCGGTCCAGGCAGACATCGCACTCACCGCCGTCCCCACCCACATCGCCCGGGTCCTGCGCATCACCGGTCTGGACCAGGTCTTCACCCTCCACACCGACAGCAGCCACGCCGAGAGAGATTGAACCGAAGGCCGGGTATCCACCAGGGTGATCTACTGCCGCCGTCGGTCACCGAAGGCGGGCTGTTGCAGAAGGCTCACTGTTGGACATTTCCCGTGTGCGGGTGAGGCGTTGCGGGCTGATCCGGTGGAGTGGAGACGTTTACAGACTTGCGCATCGACCGGTTCGCGAAGCTGGTGAAGGCGGTGCGGGAGGGGGTGGGAATGGGCCTGGTGGTGGCCGTCCCTGGTGTCTGCCGCTGCCGAGTAGTTCAGACTGTTCACGCCTGACATGACGCAGTCAGATTGGCGCTCGCCAAGCTATTGGCGAGTATCCAGGGATATCTGCCCCACACATTTCCCCGAAGGGACAGTTGACATACTGATGCGCTTCTCCCCGGACGATGTCGTCTTCCGTATTCAGCTCAACCTGCGACAGGTGCGGGCTGCCGATGAAGCGCTGCGCGCCTGGTTGCCTCTGGTGTCCGAACTACAACCGGTGGCGGTGGAGTTCGAGGCAGCACACCCGGACGGCTTGCGGAGAGGGTTTCTGGCCAATGTTCTCCTGTCCTCCCCGCTGATTGCCCTTAACAATGGCACTGTTCGGGACCGGCTGTTCTCCACTATGTTCCCGCTCGCGGAGCGACTAGGTCTGGATCCGACGGCCTTTGTGTTCGACGATGATGGGAATGGTGGGGTATTGCGCCCTGCAGGCGAGCCGATCGTCAGCTGCGATGCACCGCACGGGACACAGCTCCTCGTTGCCAAGATCGGCGTGGACCCCTTGGCCCCAGGAGGAGAGGAAGCGGATTACACAGGCCCCTCTGAAGACCTTTGACTCCCGCCCTGTACATCGGTGAAGGGTGCTTCAGAGTCATTCGACTACGACGTAGGTGCCGGCCTTGTCGGCTTCGGCGACGGTGTCGAGGACCGACAGGCGGACGTCGGAGCTGGCGTCGACGTGTTTCTTCGTCGCGTCGATGAACCCGCGGCACCGGGCCGGGGACGTGCGACCTGGGGGCAGGCGCGCTGGGGCCGTGGATGGCAGGGACCCCGATCACAGTGATGGTGCCGCCGCCCGGATGCTCCAGCTCGGTCGACTCCCAGTCGGCCAGGCTCTTGACCTTCGCCCCGAGGCGCTCACCGCCGCCGGAGGTGGAGGGCGAGGGGGACGTCGGCGAGCGGAGCGCGGCCGGAGGTGTCGAGGTTGTCGGCGTGCTCGTCGTGGGAGAGCAAGACCGCGTCGATGGGGTCGAAGTCAGCAAGGGTGGTGGTGGAGAGGGCCGGGGCCACCGGGCGAGGCGTAGTCGCCGGGGCCGGGGAGGTCGGGCCAGTCAGGAGGCGCAGGCCGCCGTACTCGAACGGGGCGGTTGGACCGCCGAACGTGCGGACCCGGAACCGGTTGGTGTTGAACTGGGACACAACATCTCCGTTTCCCATGAAACAGACCTGCGTCCGCCGTGATTCCGGGTTAGGAGGCATCACGGAAAAAGCAAGCGCTCCCACCATGAGAGGCATGGACGACACCCTGGCCACCGACGTGGCACCGACCGCTCTGCCCCCGGCATCGGGCGCCGACCGGTACCGCTCCCTGGACTTCGCCGACACCGCCGCCACCCCGCCGCCAGCCAGAGCTACGACTTGCTCGCCGCCTCGGAATCCGCCATGCGCCGACTCGGCACCCAGGTCCTGACCATCTCGGACGTGCAGCTGTACGGGGTGTGCACACAGCGGATGCACACGCTGCGCGCCCACATCCGCACCCTGTTCGCCGCCCGCGCCGACACCACCACTCCGCCCGAAGGAATCCCTGCACGAGGTGATACAAGACCCTCATGGCCGTGCCCCTTCCTCACCTGGCACAGGGTCCCCACCGACAGGCCGTCAACCACGCACTGGCGAGCCTCGCCGCTGACGCCGCCGACCTGCTTACCGGTCCCGACGCCGACACCCTTGCCGCCTGCGGATCCCCCCGTTATGTTCTTCGCGGTCCTGCAAGAGGGCCGCTCCCGGCATGACTGTGTCCCCCTGTCGAACGGATGACCTGGGCGGTGGTGTCACCGGGCTCGGGAGGTGCCGTCGGAGACGCTGATGAGAGGTCCGGCCACCGTCCGGTCCGGCCCAATGCTGGACAGCTCGCGGGCGGCAGGTCTGCATAACGTGGATGCGCGCGTACGACACTACCGCCGAGGCCGGCACGCTCAACACCCTGGAAAGGGCGCGATGTTCGACACCGAAGACGTGGACGTCGGCAAGACCACTCACCACGGCCACGGACTCACCACGGCCGGGAAGAAGGCCCTCGACAAGCAGCTGCCCAACAGCGAGCCGACGCTGCGGGCCGTGGGCGGATCAGCGTGCTGTTCGCGATGCTCCGCGACGGCACCTTCTACGACCCCCGCCTCCCACAAGCAACGGCTGCATGAACCAGCCCAGGGCAGGTCGATTCAGGTCAACACCTTGTGTCGCCTGTCCACACCGTAATTTCCGCGGCGCCCCGCCGGACGGCTTCTTCCTGGTCCTGGGCGAGATTCCTGCAGGCCGCTGCAACGTCCGGCACACCGTCCGGCCCCACGAGCGCGTCGTGCACCCCGGTCTGCAGCCAGTCAGCCTGGTAGCCGTCAGCTTCGACAACCGCAAGAGCGATGAGTCTTACGGCGGCCACTGTCCCGATTCGGGCCAGGGCCTCTGCCGTCTGTCGCGTCACCGCCGTGTCCTCGGCATCCAGCAGCAGCCTCACCAGCACTTCCGCAGCCTCAGGAGCATCGGCGAAAGAAGCGAGATCACGCCCAGCACGAACACGTTGCGTCCACGAAGGAGACGACGCCTCAGCCAAGGCCGCCTCCAACCCACTCATCATCTCTGGCACGACGAGACAGTCTCATGCCCCACGAAGAAGACCGCACGTCGAGCGGAAGCTGCCCGCCTGCTTGACGAAGGACTTACTGATCGTTTCAGAATGAGGTTCGTAGGCGGCGGAGGCATATGAGGCTGCAGCCCAGTTCGAGCAGGCCCTGGTGGAGATCGGCGCGTCGTTCGTAGCGGGTGCGGAGCCGTTTGAACTGGTGGAGCCAGGCGAAGGCGCGCTCGACCACCCAGCGCACCTTGCCCAGTCTGGAGCCGTGGGCGACGCCGCGTCGTGCGATCAGTGGTTTGATGCCGCGCTTCCACAGCAGGCGGCGGTACTTGTCGAAGTCGTATCCCCGGTCCGCATACAGTCGTCGGGGTTTGCGGCGGGGGCGTCCCCGCAGTCCCCGGATCGGTGGGATGGCGTCCAGCAGCGGCAGGAGCTGGGTGACGTCGTGCCGGTTGCCGCCGGTGGGCGTGACGGCGAGCGGGGTTCCGTGCCGGTCGACGATCAGGTGGTGCTTGGAGCCGGGACGGGCGCGGTCGACGGGAGAGGGGCCCACGTGATCCCCCCTTTGAGAGCCCGGACGTGCGACCCGTCCACGGAGCAGTCGTCCAGATCCAGCAGACCGGCGCGGCGAAGCTTGGACAACAGGGCGGCGTGCAGGCGTGGCCAGACGCCTGCCTCGGTCCATTCCCGCAGCCGGCGCCAGGCGGTCACGCAGCAGCCCACGGTCTCTGCGGGGACATCGCGCCACGCGACACCGGTCCGCAGCAAGTACATGACGCCGGCGAGCGCCACTCGGTCGGGAACGCGCAGCCGCCCGGGGTGGCGATGGCGCCGTTCGGGAGGAGGCGGCAGCAGCGGGGCCACCCGCTCCCACAGGTCGTCAGGAACGAGATCAGCACGCACCCCGGACACCCTTCCGTCCAAGATCGTCGCGTACAAGACCCGCGGCTCAACTCATTCTGAAGAGATCAATTGGAGCGCCCCGGACCGATGACTCCGGTGTCCGTCAGCTGCCTGGCGGCGAGACCGTGAAGAGGGTGCCGGGCCAACGGTGGCCCGCCGCTCACCAGTCGCCCGGCGAAGGACAGGGTCCGGTCGGCGTGCAGCAGGATCCCGTCCTTCCTACGGACGGTGTCTTCGTAGTGCCCCACTTGAGCCGGGGCCTGGGCGGCGCCAGTGCGACAACTGATCCGCGAACGCCTGCGGCTGGCGGTGATCCACCCTGTGCGACTCTCGGCTGACGTCTGGTCAGCCGCGCGGGCGATTAGGCGGCGTCGATCTTGCGGCCTTGGGGTGACGACCGGGCGGCTGTCAGAGCGAAGAATGGGTCGCGTTCCGCCAGTCAACTCCCCTTGGCAGAAAAGGAGATCGTCATGACTTCGCTGTCGCTGCCTGCTCGGCGCACCGCCACCGCTACCATCGCTGCCCTGGTGGCCGGGTTCACCCTGTGCACCTCGTCCATCGCCTCGTCCGCCGAGCAGCGCACGGACCACCGCCGGCCGGGCGCGGCGCGGATTGTCGGCAGTGGGGACATCGTACTGCCGTACCTGAGCGACAACGATGTACGCTCCTTCAGCTTCGACGCGGTGGCCGCCCCGTACAGCATCCCGCGGCCCAAGATTCCCACGGGGCTGCCCGTCGACGCGCGGGGGACGGTACGCATCTCGCACCACTCGGCTGACCAGAACGTCACCTATACCTTCGACGGCCAAGTGGAGTGCCTGGTCACCGGCCCGAACACGGCGACGGTCACGGCCCTCATCACGAAGGTCAGCCACGAGGAGACCGGCCTGCTCGGCAAGCGCGTCGGACTGAGCGTGCACGACGGCGGAAAGGGCGGCAAGGCCGATCGGGTGGGCTTCTCGTGGAACGGGGTGAACCTGCTGCCGAACGGTGAGGACGCCGAGGTCGGCACCTGTATGGCCCCGGCCCCGTACGCCCCCGTCGTCAAGGGCGGCTACACCGTCACCCACGCCGAACTGGCACCGCTCCCCCGCCCGTAGGAGGCGTACGCCACGGCCCGCACCCGCTACGAGCGACGCGCCGACCTCCACCAGGGCCTGCTCGAACTGCCCTGCAGCCTCATATGCCTCCGCCGCCTCCGAACCGCATTCTTAGAGGCCCCCCGCGACGGGTTCCTTCTGCGCACCCACGGCCGACGCCACTAGTGCTCCTCACGTTGCGTCGATCGTGCCCGCGCCGCCCGCGCCTACGCCCGCCGCAGCGGCACATCGACTTGACGCACCAACCCCAGGGCTCTGTTGCGGAACACCTAGCGGCCAGGCGAAGCTCGAACCGCACAGCGATCAGGAACCGCTCGATGCTTGGCGAGTAGGGCGAGAGCCGTGGGCAGGCCAACGCCCGGATCACAGGATGCGCCGCCCCACCCCGCCGCCTGTCACGGCAGCATACTAAGCACGTCGTAAGCTCCCCCCTGAATAGCGCACCATCACCGCGCGATGATGCGCCGGGAAGTGCGAAGGGAAGAGACATGGGCGTGGTACCTCTCATGGCAGCGGTACGGAGTGGGGACGCGCGGGCGGTGGATGCGCTGTTGGAAGCCGGTGCCGATCCTGAAACCGCCGACGAGTACGGCACACCCGCACTGTGCCTGGCAGTGGATGCCTTCGACCTCCCGACTGTCGAGGTTTTGCTGTCGTCGTCGCAACTGGACCGCGCGCCCCCGACGGACGTACTCCCCTGCTGCGTGCGATAGACCTTGGTGCCTGCGACATCGCAGACGCGCTCATCCACCGGGGAGCGTCCCTGTGGGCCACGGATGCCGAAGGGCGCAATGCACTGGCACTGGCCCGGTACTGGCATGAGACAGATGTCGCCACCGAGCTCTCCCGTCGAAGTGGACAGCTGGGACCGATCATGTCGAGCACTGTCCGGTCCGAGGCGGAGGTGGTCTGTGAGGAGTTGTCACTGGGCGGCCTGAGCATCCGTACCGGGCACACCGCGATCCTCACCCGGCTGGAGCCGCGGTACGGGATCACTCCATCCTTCGACGAGCTGTTGACGCGCGCCCTGGCTGTACCTGACGTCGATCACGAGGTGTGGTGGGCGACGACCTATGCGCTTCAGGAGCGTCACGACCCCGATGTCTGGGATACGGCCGCCGCCTTGCGTGACCGGGCGGATCCGTTGCAGCGGCACTTCGGCGCGGAAGTTCTGCGCACGATCAATCTGTTGGACGAGAGCGCCGACTCGCCGTTCGATGCTCCGCTCGTCGACATGTTTCTGCCTTGGATCGCGAAGGAGCCGGACCCCCGTGTGACCAGGGCCCTCACCGCGGGTCTGGCCGATGCCCAGGATCTCCGTGCCGAAGTGCCGCTCCCGGCCCTCACCCGCCACGTCGACGGCAAGGTTCGGCAGTGGGCGATCAGCGGCCTGCGCCGAGCGGCCGAGGCGGAGAGCCCTGAGGCTCTCGCCGCCCTCATCGAGGGCACCACAGACGAGGACGCAGCGATGAGACTGGCGGCCTGCAGAACCCTCGCCTCTGCGCCGCCGCACGTCGCGGGCGCCTCCGGTGCACTCGCCGCACGTCTCACCGACGCAGATGAGAGCGTCCGCGTAGAGGCCGCGGTCAGGCTTGCGCTGCGCGGAGACCCTCGCGGCGACGAAGTCCTGCGTGGGCTTGGCGCCGTCGATGAGGGTTCCCCGTACTACTGGCTGCTCTACGACGTGCACCGGCACCGCACCACGGCCAGTTGACCGACACCCGCCCTGATCCAGGAACCCCGCCTATGTGTTTGAACGCGGAAGACGGCCCATGCGGACGCGAGAGACCGAAGACTGGTACATGCTGCGGTCGGTGGCCAACGGCCGACTCCCAGCAATGCACGAGTATGTGGAGGCGCGGTACGCGCGCACCGCTGTTGATGCACGACATTGGTCACGAGAAGCAACCTGGCCTATCGAGTCGAATCCGGCTTGTGCCTTTCGGTGGACATGGGCTGTCACGCGTGTGAGGAGGCGCCAACCCGGCACGCTAGGTGTAGAACCTCTGGTCGCCCTGCATCGTCACGGACAGTCGGCACTTAATGTAGACACGTGAACGAAATCGACACCGAAGCCCTTGGGTGGGAGCTCATCGGCTGGGACAGCGGCGAGCAAGCCGCTCATGTCACTCGCCTGACCCGAGTCGAGATTCTGAGTATCAAGGGCCTGTTCCCGGGCCGCGAGGACGATCTTCTTGCGACCGCGGTCTACGAGGTTCCGCCCGCGCTGCACCCGGCAATGCGGAGGGCCATCCCGCATCTGGAGTTCCGTAAGGGGCTGGAGTATCAGATCGGCGGTTTCCGCCTAACAGTTTGAGCTTGTCGATCTGCCAACGTTCGGGTCTTCGTGACCGACCTTGTGGTGTGAGGGTGAGGTGCAGGACTCGTCGGCGGTGAGACTGCGGCCGACAGCGTAATGGCCGACGGGGCGACGGCTTGCAAGTCGGGCGGAGGCCGTGGGCCGGGCCGGGTAGGTTTCGGTGCACCGATTGGTGAGCCAGCCCTCACACAGGTTCCTGAACCCCTTGCGGGCGCGGGCAGAATCCCGCTTACGCCCAGCCCCGGCTCGCCCGTCCACTGGCCACCGACCTCCGCAAGCCCTGGGAGAAGCCCGCGCAATCACGAGCCAGGTCCACCGGTCGGCCACCTCCGAGCTGCGGAGCCGGGGCTTGGCTCACCCTAAGCCCTGTGCAACAGGCGGAATGTGTGCTCGATGCCGAAGCAGCGGAGGAAGGACTGCCAGCCGCAGTCGGCGTCCACTTCGGCGGCTCCGGTGCCCGACCGCCGCAACCAGACCGGCCTGTTGCCCCGCCGCTCGGCAGCTTCTCCACGACCTGGCGGCTGAGCGTGCCCTCGATGACGGGCAGCGGTCCGTCGTGGTCGAGCCAAGCGGCCCGGTGGTCCAGACGTGGGGGCAACCGGTCCGGCGTCCAGCACGACCACGACCTTCGAGTCCCCCATCATCACTGACCCGCGGCGACGAGCCGCTCGACGACCTCGCGGTTCCCCACGTGGTCACCGCGTCGATGCCCGGCTCCCGGCGGATCGCGTCCGTTACGTCGTCCAGTTCGGGCGACCAGTCTCCAGCGCGGTCACCACCGAGTATGGCTGGCATGAGGTGTCGTAGGTGGCACCGGTGCTCACACCTCCAGCGCGGTGCCCGTGCCCTGCATTGCCTCCACCGGCAACCGGTGGTCGAAGGCGATCAGCGGATCTCCGGTCAGCGGATGGTCGACCACAGCAGCCCGTACGCCGAAGACCTCGGCCAGCAGCGCGGGTGTGAGGACCTCGCGCGGCCGGCCAGAGGCGACCAGCATGCCGTGGTGGAGGACGTGCAGCCGGTCACAGACGGACGCCGCCGCGTTGAGGTCATGCAGCGACACCAGAGTCGTACGGCGCTGGACGCGCAGCAGGGCTAGGAGGTCTACCTGGTGGCGGATGTCGAGGTGATTGGTCGGCTCGTCCAGCACCAAGACCTCCGGGTCCTGGGCCAACGCCCGTGCCAGCAACACACGTTGGCGTTCCCCGCCGGACAGGGCGCTGAAGCGGCGTCCTGTGTGCTGCGCCATGCCGACCTCGGCCAGGGCGCGGGCGACGATATCCCGGTCGGTGGCGTCGTCTCCCGCGAAGCCACGCTTGTGGGGCGTACGGCCCATGGCGACGACCTCGCGCACGCTCAGTTCGAAGTCGCCGCCCCGCTCCTGCGGCAGCGCGGCCACATACCGGGCCGCCCGGGCGGGGCTCAGCTCGCGGATGTCGGTGCCGGACAGCAGCACCCGCCCGGCCGTGGGCTGCAAATGCCGGTAAACAGTGCGCAGCAGGGTCGACTTGCCACTCCCGTTGGGGCCGATGAGGCCCGTGATCTCGCCTTCGGCCGCGAGCAGCCCTACCCCCGACACCACAGTGCGGCCCGCGTACGCGACGTGCAGATTCTCGATGTCTACCTTCATCACGCTTTCGCCTTCATCTGGCCCTCAACTCCCGTCGCCTGATCGCCGGTCCAGCAGATACAGCAGCGCCGGTGCCCCGATCAGGGAGGTGACCACCCCGACCGGCAGTTCCTGTGCGTCCATGGCGGTACGGCACACGATGTCGACCACCACCAGCAGCAGTGCCCCGAGAAGGGCGGAGACGGGCAGCAGTCGGCGGTGATCGCCGCCGACGACCATGCGGCAGACGTGCGGGACCATGAGCGCCACGAAAGCGATCGCGCCGGACACGGCCACCAGAATGCCGGTCAACAGGCTGGTCAGAGTGAACAGTTCACGCCGCAGCCGTACGACGTCGACACCGAGACCGGCCGCTGTCTCATCCCCCATCAACAGGGCATTGAGACCTCGGGCCCGCGCCTGGAGCCACAGCAGCGCAACCGGGACCGCCACGGCCGGAGCCGCGAGCAGGGGCCAGCTCGCGCCGCTCAGGCTGCCCATGAGCCAGAACAGCACGCTGTGCGTCTGCTGCACGTCCCCAGACTGCAGGACGAGGTAGCTGGTGAACCCGGAGAGGAACTGCCCGATCGCCACCCCGGCCAGCACGAGCCGCAGGGGCCCGAAATTCCCGCCGCGCCGGGCCACCGCCCACACGACCGCGAAGGTAGCCAGCGCTCCCACGAAGGCCGCGCTGGACAGGCCGAGCCCGAGCGCGCCGCCCGCACCGACGCCGAGCACGATCGCGGCGACCGCACCCAGCGAGGCGCCGCTGGAGATGCCCAGGAGGTAGGGATCGGCCAGTGGGTTGCGCACCAGTGCTTGCACGGCCGTCCCGACGAGGCCGAGGCCGGCGCCGACGAGCGCTGCGAGCACGGCACGGGGGACACGCAGTTGCCACACCACCAGGTCATAGGTGCCAAGACGCGCGTTCTCACCCGACAGACGGCGCCCCACCACACCCCACACGTCCCCGTGCGGGATAAAGGTCGAGCCCCAGGACACGGCGGCGGTGAGCGCGAGCAACAGGGCGACACCCAGGGCCGCCGCCACGGGAGCGGCGGACACGGAGCGCGACTCGGCCGACTTCGGCCCCACGTCCTTGCGGGACCACAGGTTACTGATCACGGTCACTTGACCTTGCCGGGGTACAGCGTCCTGGCTATCTCATGGACGGTGTCGGCATTGGTGACGCCGGAGATGGTGGTCTGCTCGGAACCGATCCTCAAGAAGTGGCCCTTCTTGACCGCCGTCATGCCCTTGGTCGCGGCGTTGTTCTTCAGCCAGCTCTCGGCCTCGTCGAACGCCCTTCGGTTCGCGGCCTCGCTTCCCCGGTTGCGTACGCCCAGCTGTATCCAGTCCGGATCCTTGGCGACGATGTCCTCCCAGCCGACCTGCTTGTAGTCGCCGTCGCAGTCGGCGAAGGCAGGGCGGGCCCCGGCCAGGGTGATCACGGCGTTGGCGATCTGGCGGTTACAGAAGACGGTGGGCTGCTTGGCGCCGGCATCGTAGTCGAAGAAGAAGTATGTCGGCCGCTCGCTCTGTGGCGTGCTGCTCACTGCCCGCTGGACGGCGTCCACCTTCTCCCTCATCCCGGTGACGAGTTTCCTGGCCTTCGCACTCGTGCCGGTGAGCGCTCCGAGCGAGGTGATGTCCTCCTCGACGGCCGCCAGGTTGGTCACCGGCCTCTTGCGGGTCGCGGAGCAGGCAGTGGACTTCAGGTAGATGTGCTTGATCCCGGCGGCCTTGAACTCTTCCTCGGTGGGCGCGTCACCCATGCCACCGCCCATGCCGCCCATGGAGGCGAAGGTGTCGATGTAGAGATCAGCGCCGGAGCCCAGGAGTTTCTCCTTGGGTATGAGGGTCTTGCTGAGCACCTCCACCTTCTGCGCCTGGGCGTCCAGGCCAGCAGGGAAGGTGCCCTTGCCGGGCGGGAAGCCGGTGCCGGTCACCTTGTCACCCGCCCCGAGGCGGAGCAGCAGTTCCAGGCCGGAGGCGTTGCTGGTGACGATCCTCGTCGGGGCGGAAGTGACGGTGGTCCTGGCACCGGCACAGTCCGTGACAGTGACCGGATGGCCGAAGGAGGCGGACCTTTGCGCGTCGGTGCCCGTGTCCCCGCTGCCGCCATCGCCGCAGCCCGCCGCCAGCAGGCCCAGCACCACGCTCGTCATACCCCACCACATGCGAGAACGCATCACTATGCTCCACAAATACCTCGGTACACGGGCGGCCCTTCGCCACCCGATCCACTAGTCGGTGGCGATGACAGGCCAGTTCCCGCAGGGTTCGCGAGACTTCTCCGACGCGATGGGCGGCGTGCCACGACCACTGCCATACGACGCTCGACACTGCTGCGGGGACGCGCTGCGGACATTTGTTCTGCTGCTTAGCCGTACCGTCCCCGGGCGCCGCCAGTGTCCGTCACCCGGCCGGACCGTCGTCAGCGCCCGCGTCCCCCACACCCGCAGATGGTGATTCCGTAACGGCGTACTCCCGAGATCCGCAGCTCCGAAACGTAACTCCGGACGCGATTCCGTGCCGGCTGGGCATCAACGGGATCTCGGCGGTGCCGTCCCGCCGACGGCACAGTAAGTATGAGAACCGGCCCCGGTAGTCAGCCGACGAGTTTCACCGCAGCTGCGGAGGAGGGCCACGTGCTCACTACAGCCCCGGTACCTGGCCTCGCGAGCAATCGCTGCGAGGCCGTCTTGACGGGAACGTACGCGGCGACGCCCAACCGGGCTCTCGCAACGTACCTCCGTGCCGACATGCCGAAAGGCAGAAACAGCCGGTTGGGTGTATTCGTACAGAGCGCGCACCGGGGCAGCAACCAGGTGGACAACCCCCGCCGGGCTCGGCGAGGATGCGCCGCGTGCCTCGCGCAACACGCGGCTACGCACCTCCGACGGGCTGGCCCTCCCTACCTAGCTTTTCTTGCGGCGAGAGGGACGAACATGAGTGGCCACAATCGGCCTACCTGGTGGAGTGCCCGATCCGGAACACTGGCCGCCGATACACCCGCCCTGCCGGTGTTCCATGACCATTGAGCGAGATCAGAACCGCCGGATGGGGTGCTCGTCGAGGATTCTCCGCGCGGTCCGCACCAGTTTCGCGTTGCCTTCTGCGACGCAGCCGTCCGGTGACAACAGCATGTCCTCCAGACCTACCCTCGTATCCAGGCCCAGGCGGGCCGCCGTTCGCAGCACAGGCCAGGCTCCGCCGTCTTCCCCATGCAGCAGTAGAGCCCTCGTAGGACCTTCCCGAAGGTCTCGCACCAGAGCTGTGGCCGTGGCCACGGCTGAGCCTGGGCAGGTGTCAGTAACCTCTGCCAGCACACGTAACACTCGACGGGCCAGTGACGAGGCGCGGAATCGGCGGACCCCGTCAGTGCCCGACCAGATGCCGGCCTCGATGCCGATGCCACGCTCCAGCAGTACACCGGCCACCTCTTCTGCGCCTTCCTCATGCCAGTTGACCGAGGCGTGGTCGGGCAGCAATGTCCACGACCTGATCAGCTCGACCCGCCGGACCGGGTCCGGTACCGCCCAGGCCCCGGTGGTGACCCCAATGCCGACCCGGTCCGGTACGACGGCGCGGACCGCGTTCACCGCCTCACCCACCGCCTGGGGCTCCAGTGAATCGAGACCATCGGTCCCCCTGGGATGCAGGTGGATGTCCTCCGCTCCCCCCTCCACCGCACGCTCAGCCTCGGCAGCCAACTGCCCAGGAGACACGGGAACCCAACGGTTCTCGCTCCGGCTCCGTGATCCATTCAGGCACACCTGCAACATGGTCAGAACCCTGCCAGACGCCCCCGGCGCCTTCCACGCCCGTACCCAACCGGGCGCAGCAGCCCAGGAGTCGGTGGCGGAGCGTGTCATCAAACGCAGCGCCGCCTCCTGGGTTTGGGCCCGGTTAGGGTCAGTAGCATGTCTGCTGCTGCGTCTGAGTCAACGCCCACCGTCTCCTTTCGCCCCGCGACCCGCCTCGACCTCCCCGCGGTGCTCGCCCTGCTCGCGGACAAGAACACCGTGGTTGATCCCGGGTCAGTCACCGTCACGGAGGCATACGAGCGCGCCTTCGCGGCCATCGACATTGACCCGCGCAACGAGGTGCTGGTCCTGGTCGACGATGTCGACGACCAGGACCACGGCGGCACAGTAGTGGGCTGTCTGCAAGCGACATACATCCCCGGGCTCGGCAAAGGCGGCGCCGAGCGAGCACTGATCGAGGCGGTGCGCATACGTGCCGACCGGCGCGGCAGCGGACTTGGCCGGACCCTGATGGAGCATGCCGTGGCCCGGGCACGCGCGCGGGGTTGTGCGCTGGTCCAGCTGACCAGCAACAAGCAGCGTCAGGACGCGCACCGCTTCTACGCGGGACTGGGTTTCGTACGCAGTCATGACGGTTTCAAGCTCGCACTGTAGGCTCAGCCGCCGCGATCTTGTAGGGGGGCTCGTGTGACCGTTTCCCTGCCAGACCTCGAGTCAGCGTCGGCCGGGCCACGGAAGAAGCTCAGCGACTGCTTCGCGCCGTCCAGACCGTGCCGCGGGCCTCGTATTCCAGCATCTCCTCCAGCCCGATGGCGGCGTCCGTGCCGAGTTCCCGGCGCACCAGCCACAGGGCCAGGTCGAGACCGGAGGTCACCCCGCCGGCGGTGACCAGGTCGCCGTCGTCGACCACGCGGGCGTTCTTCAGCACTGCGCCCTGCTTCTCCAGATCGGCCCGCGCCCGGTGATGAGTGGTGCAGGGGCGTCCCTTGGTCAGTCCGGCGGCGGAGAGCAGCATTACGCCGGTGCACAGGGCGCTGACGGTCAGACCCGGGCGGGCCGCGGCGGCCAGGGCCCGCGGCAGGGCGCCTCGCCGGAGTTCGGCCCACACGCCGGGGTCCTCGCGGCGCGCGTACCCGCCGCCGGGGACGACGAGGAGGTCTGCCTCCTCGGGCGCCCACTGGTGGTCGACGCGCAGTTTGGTGCCGAAGGCGGCCTTCACGATTTGGGGGCCGTCGAGCGTGACGTAGCGGACCTCCACCGCGCGGTCGGTGAAGTAGTCGGAGGCGGAGAGCACCTCGTACGGTGCGGTGAAGTCGAGTTCCTCCACGCCGTCGAACATGACGACATGTACGCGCAGAGGGCGGTCGCGCCGGGGTGTCGCAGAAGCCGCTGCCTCGGCCGGCGTGGCGGCACCGGCCGCCAGTGTCGCGGCGCCGAGCGCGGTGGTGGCCTGCAGGAGGCTACGGCGGTTCATTGCGGTCATTGGTCCATTTCTCGGTCGGTCAGGGGAAAGCGAGAGGTGAAGTGAGAGGTTCGTCGGCCAGGTACGGGGGTGCCGGCTCGTACTGGAGGGCACGGCGCACGGCGCGGGCATGTTCGCGTCCGTGCAGGTGGCCGATGAGCCATAGGGCGCTGTCGATGCCGGCGGAAACGCCCTGGCTGGTCAGCAGGTTGCCGTCGACGACGTAGCGGGCGTCCCGTACGACGGTGATGTCGCCGCGCTCTTCGAGTGTTTGCTCGTACTGCCAGTGTGTGGCGACCCGGCGGGAGCGGGCGGGGCCGGCGGCGTGCAGGAGGAAGGCCCCGGTGCAGACACCGACCGTCCAGGTGGCGCGTGCGGCGGTGTCGGCGAGCCAGTCGGTGATCCGCGTGTTGTACGGCTCCACCTCCCGGGCACCCGAACCGCCGGGCACAAGGACGACATCCAGAGGCGGGTGGTCGTCGAGGGTGTGATCCGGCAGCACCCGCATGCCCTGGGAGCACCGGATGGGGCCGGAACGTTCGGCGACGAGCACAACGTCGTCCCCGCCGTCCCGTAGGTCGCGGGAGGTGGTGAACACCTCCCAGGGCCCGGCGAAGTCGAGTTCCTGAGCGGTGTCGAACAGCAGGAGTCCGTATGTGGTCATGCTCAGTTGCCCCAGCGCGCGGCGTCGGCCATGGTCTCCATGCGGGTCCGATGCGGGGGCATGGACCTTTCCCGCAGCAGTTCGGCGGGGAGGGAGAAGGGCGGTGCCTTCTCCGGGCGGCGTCGTACCTGGGCGACGATCTCGTCGGTCAGGGTGGTGGCCATGGACAGCCGCGGGTAAGCGGCGTGGATCGCGGCACCGGTCGCGTCGTCGACGCACTCCGTGTCCATGCCGAAGTCCATGCCGGTTCCCTGGTGCACCAGGGCGCACAGGGTGCCGCGGCGCTCGGCGATGCCCACCGTCGTGTGCAGGGCGATGGCCTCCCACACCATGTCGACACCGGCGGCGGGCAGACCCTCCGCGGTGAGGAACTCCGCGGCCGTGTCGGCGCCGTCCACCTCGAACCGCTGGTGGCGGTCACCGGCCTGTGTCAGCCCGATGTCGTGCAGCACGCAGGCGATGAACAGCAGCTCGGGATCGTAATCGCGCCCCGCCTCCGCACCCTGGTGGTCGGCGCGGAGGCGGGCGAACAGCGCGCTACGCACACTGTGGTTGGCTGTCGCCGTGGACTCCGTTTCGCGTACCAGCGCCAGTGCGCGGCGAGCGAGAGGGGTGTCGGGGAGCGGCGGCACGCCGGTGGTCATCTCGTCGGTCATGGAACCGATGATCGACTGCGTCAACCCCCCCGTGACAGTGGCAGACTTGCCGTCATGCGAGAGGAAACTGTCACTGTCAGCGTCGCACCGCACCGTGTGGCGGTCCTGGTCCTGGAGGACGTGCTGCCCCTGGACCTCGGAATTCCGGCTCAGGTCTTCACCGGTGTGCCCGGCGACCCCTACGAACTGACCCTGTGCGGGCGCACCTCGGGGCCGGTTCCGACCGCGGCCGGGTTTGCCGTGACGGTGGCCGCCGGTCTTGAGGCGCTAGGCGAGGCGGACACCGTGGTGGTCCCGGGATACACCACCCACCTGCGCAAGCCGCCGCAGGACGTACTCGCCGCGCTGGCCGAGGCACATGCCGGGGGCCGGAGGCTGGTGTCCATCTGCACGGGCGCGTTCGCGCTGGCCGCAGCCGGCATCCTCGATGGCCGCAAGGCCACCACCCACTGGAAGCACGCCGATGAACTGACCGCGCGATACCCGCGGGTGACGGTTGATCCCCGCGTGCTGTACCTGGACGAGGGGCAGGTGCTGACCTCGGCGGGTGTCGCCGCCGGCATCGACCTCTGCCTGCACCTGGTACGACGCGACCTCGGCGCGAGCACAGCGAATCAGGTGGCACGCTCGCTGGTCTCCGCTCCCCACCGCGAGGGCGGCCAAGCGCAGTACATCAAACGGCCGCTGCCTTCCGAGACACCCGGCGTCACCCTCGCCCCGACCCGCACATGGGCCCTCACCCACCTGCAAGAACCACTGACGGTGCCCCTGCTCGCCGCACACGCACACATGGCACCCCGGACCTTCGCCCGCCGCTTCGTCTCCGAAACCGGCACGCCCCCCCTGCGCTGGCTGCTGGCCGCCCGGCTCGACCGCGCCCGGGAACTGCTGGAGAGCACCGACCTCGCCGTCGACCAGGTAGCCGACCGCTGCGGCCTCGGCAGCCCCTCGAACCTCCGCCTGCACTTCCGGCGCACCCTCGGCACGACACCCACCGCCTACCGCGCGGCGTTCACCCCCACCCCACGGCCGAACACCGCCCACACTCACACCCCAACGACAGATACCGGCCCGTCGGCCGCCTTGCCAACCCGAACAGAGAAAGATGCTTCGGGTTCGTTGGCGACCACCGCGACACCTTCAGCTTGAACTGAAGGTGACACCACGCTCCTACTGCACCCGTTCCAGACCGGGTTCTGCCGGTAGCTGCAGACCTCCCTGGCCCAGGCAGTGAAGAAGGACCAACAACCCACTGACGGGCCGCAAGAAAACTGCGTAACAACGTTGCACTGCCAAGCTTCCGCCAGAGGCGGTTACAGTGACTCACCGATCCGCGCTCGGCCTACTTCGCGTCGTCGGCGGCACCGCGCGGTGCGCGCGTAAGCCATGGTCGGGCACCGTCGTCGCAGTCCACGGAGCACGTCGGACGGGACCACAAGTAGCGCGGCGACTCGGCTGGCACCGCGGCCACCCACTGGCAAACCGGTTAATCCGATCTTCCGGTGGACGCCGTAAGGCAGCCGCACGCAGATCTCTCAGTATGGAGGCAGTGGTGAAAACGCGACAGGCGCGAAAGATGATGCAACAGATTGCTGCGGGAGAAGCAGCAGAGGTGACGAGCGCCATGGCATCCATACGCAAGCTGGCCCGACTCGCCTCCATCGCCGAACAGTTCGGCTACGACTACGCGGGCGTACGGCAGGGTGGAGGGCCCCAGGGCAATGGACTCGTCATGCTGCTCATGCCCGACCCCAGCCCACGAGCGCGGACGCAGGCCGCACGTACGTGGACGCATTACCCGAACGCGGCCGCCGGCGGTCCATTGCCTCCCCTGCAAGAGGGCACAGTGCACCTCCTGCGGGCGCGCATTGGCTTGGATCTGGCCGCTCGTTACAGCGAGAAGCAGCTCATCGCACTCGCCGGTTTCGGCTTCACCGTGGCGGCTGTGGTGCTCGGTATCCAGCTCGGCGCAGGCATTGATTCCTGGGTCGTTGCCGGAACCACCTGGGTCGCTCTTATCGCTCTTGTGCCTGTCCTGCTCAGGGTCAACCGACGTTACCGAGCCCGTTGCACTGCCATCCTTGAGGCTGTCGGGTACAGACATGTACGCAACCAGCACGGAGGAAGCAAATTGGTACCTCCAGTCTCGAATGCAGACATGGCCACAGAAGGCTCGAACCAAGCCTCGCAGGCGATGAGGCACACTGCACCACCGACGTGAAGTACTGCTGTCCAGGAGGATCGCGCGCCCGGCCAGCCCGCAGAACGGCGACGCAGCGTGAGGGCGGTACGGAAGGTGCCAAGGGCCTCAAGATGGCAGCGAGAAGGAGCAGTGGGAGCAGCAGATCGGCCAACCCGGTGCGCAGTTGTGGGCGTTGGCGGTCATGGGTTGGAGGGACGCGCCCATGGGGGCATGCTGTCAGTGCCCGGCGGTATCGGCCCGCTGGTAGATGTCGGGGATGCCGTCGCGGTCGTCGTCGCGGGTCTCCTCGGCATACAGGCGCCGGTAGATGCCGTTGCGCCGCTTGAGGAGAAGAGCCGCCAGGGCTGCGGCTATGAGGGAGCTGGTCAGCACCGCTGCTTTGATGTGTTCAGCTGCGGCCGAGGTGGGGAAGGCCAGCTCGCCGATGAGAAGGGCGACGGTGAAACCGATCCCGGCCAGCACCGCGAGTGCGAAGACGTCCGCCCAGGCGAGATCCGGGTTCAGCTTGGCCCGGGTGAAGCGGGCGGCCAGGTAGGTGCCCGCAAAGATGCCGAAGGTCTTGCCGATGACGAGGCCAAGAACCACACCCAGCGGCTCCGGCCGGGTGAACACCTCCCCGAGGGCCGCGCCCGAGATGCTGACGCCGGCGGCGAACAGCGCGAACAGGGGGACCGCGACGCCCGCGGAGACGGGGTGGAGCAGGTGGGAGGTTCGTTCCGCGGGGGATGTGGCCTCGCCCTTGTCGCGGGTGGTGCGCAGGATCAGGCCGATGGCGACGCCGGCGACGGTGGCGTGGACGCCGCTGTTATACATGAGAGCCCACGTGACGACGCCGAGTGGGACGTACCACCACCAGCCGTGTATCCGGAAGCGCTGGAGGAAGTAGATGACGGCCAGTCCGGCGAAGGCCCCGCCGAGAGCGGCGAAGTTCAGGTCGCTGGTGAAGAAGATCGCGATGATCAGGATCGCACCGAGGTCGTCCACAACGGCGAGGGTGAGCAGGAAGGCCCGGAGCGAGGCGGGCAGGTGGGTGCTGAGGACGGCGAGGACGGCCAGTGCGAAGGCGATGTCGGTGGCCATCGGCACAGCCCAGCCCTCCAAGCTGCCTCCGCCGGCTGCGACCGTGCCCACGTAGACGGCGGCGGGAACGATCATGCCGCAGAGGGCGGCTATGACCGGCAGTGCCGCGGTGGCGGGGGTGCGGAGCTCGCCGACGACCAGTTCGCGCTTGAGCTCGATGCCGGCGACCAGGAAGAAGATGGCCAGCAGTCCGTCGGCGGTCCAGTGCTGTACGGACAGGTCCAGGCCGAGGGCGGGTATGCCGAAGTGGAAGTCGCGTATCTGCTCGTATACCCCGCTCCACGGGGTGTTCGCCCACACCAGTGCCACGACGGCGGCCGCGAGGAGCACCAGTCCACCGACCGTCTCCGTCCTCAGCGCCTGAACTACCGCGTTGCGCTCCGGCAGCGGCAGGAGACCAAGGAAGGGGGAACGCTCACGGGGCGCGGCAGCCATCGGGGAAATCCTCCAGGGCATCGACTTGAGGGCATGGGGGCCCTAGGACGCCGACCAGACTTCCCGGCACACCGCACGCCGAACATGACCGCCCAAGGCAGATCGTTGACGCGTTCTTTACACCCTAACCGGCCTGCACGTGCCTTGCCAGGCCGCGTTTTCCCTGCTGAGCACGTGGTTCAGGCATGGCGAGTGGGCCCGTCCACACCAAGGCGTCAGATGTGGGCGGGCCCGCTCAGGAGCCGGGCCGCGGGGGCGGTCAGACGGTGGTCTTCACCGACTCCTTGTCTTCGTCGTCCTTGGTGACCTCACCGGCGTTGTGCGCGCGGACGAACTCCAGGAAGGAGTTCAGCTCGCGCTTGACGACCGGGGCGAGGAGGTACAGGCCGATGATGTTGATGACGGCGAGCATGAAGAGCACCGCGTCGGCCATGCCGATCAGGGTTTCCAGCGTCAGCAGGGAGCCCGCGACCGCGAACAGCGTGTAGAGCACCTTGAACGTCAGCTCGCTGGACCGGCTGCGGCCGAAGAGGTACGTCCAAGCCTTGAGACAGTAGTAGCCCCAGGTGAGCACGGTGGAGATGGCGAACAGCATCACGGCGATCGTGAGGATGTACGGGAACCAGGGCATCACGGTGCCGAAGGCGTCGGAGGTGATGGTGACACCGCCGATGGACCCGCCATTGCTCTCGCGGGCCTCGACCCAGCTGGCCGGGTTGGCGATGACGATCGTCAGTGCGGTCATCGTGCAGATGACGACGGTGTCGATGAACGGCTCCAGCAAGGCGACGAGGCCCTCGCTGGCGGGGTGCTTGGTCTTGACCGCGGAGTGCGCGATGGGGGCGGAGCCGAGGCCGGCCTCGTTGGAGAACGCGGCCCGCTGGAAGCCGATGATCAGCGCGCCGAGGACACCGCCTGCCACACCGTGAGCGTTGAACGCGCCTTCGATGATCTTGCCGATCGCGGTCGGTACCGCGGAGGCGTTGACCAGGATGACGACCAGGCAGGCCACGATGTAGATACCGGCCATGGCGGGTACGAGCCTGCTGGTCACGCTAGCGATCGAGCGGATGCCGCCGAGCAGCACGATGCCGACGAGGGCGGCGATCAGGATGCCGAAGAACAGCGCACCGGCGGAGGAGCCCATCAGGCCGCTCTCGCCGCCCGTGACGGAGACGAGCTGGGCGTAGGACTGGTTGACCTGGAAGAGGTTGCCGCCGAAGAGGCCGAAGAACAGGATCATGAAGGAGGCGAGGACGGCCAGGATCTTGCCGAGGGTCTTGCCGTTCTTGCCGAAGCGGTCGGCCAGGCCCTTGGGCAGGTAGTGCATCGGACCGCCGGAGACGGTGCCGTCGGCGTGCACCTCGCGGTACTTCACGCCCAAGGTGACCTCGACGAACTTGGTGGCCATGCCCAGCAGGCCACACAGGATCATCCAGACGGTGGCGCCGGGCCCGCCGATGGAGACGGCCACGGCCACACCGGCGATGTTGCCGAGACCGACGGTGCCTGAGACGGCGGCGGTCAGAGCCTGGAAGTGGTTGACCTCACCGGCCGACCCCTTCTCGTCGTACTTCCCGCGCACCACGTCGACGGCGAGTTTGAACTTCCTGACCTGCACCAGCCCGAACCAGGTGGTGAAGACCAGGCCTGCGATGACGAGCCAGGCAACGATGAGGGGCAGCTTCGTACCCCCGACGGGGACGGAGTAGAAGACGACGTCTCCGAGCCAGGTGGCTATAGGTTCGAAGAAGCCGCTGACGGCATCGTCGACGGAGGTGGTGATGGAGTCGAGTGACACGGTGGCTACCTCGATGGCGCAGGGCCGGCGCCGGGGATTGCGCCGGAAGATGTGCGGTAGTTGAGCGAACGCCGTTGTCCGATTGAAGACCCTGGGATAACGCGCCCTCGGACTCGGAACGTGATCACCCTGGTCGTACTGCCGGTGCGTGCCGGCCGCTCCGGAGCTGCAGCCAGGGGTGGGGCCACCTGCGGAGTTGCGCAGTTCTACCACGACTTTTACGGTTTCTTTAGTGACGCAGATCACATCACCATGCGTAATATTCGAAACTCCCAGCGAACGAAACCAGACCGTTATTCAGAGGGCCTGATCCGTTCATCGGACACTTATTCGCCGTAGCGCCCGCAGGGCTGCACTCCGCAAGGCGCATGCATGATCAGCAACGGGCCGGTGCTGGTTGGGCCCCTCGCTGCCGAAGATGTCGACACGTGCGCGTCATGTAATCGGCGTGAATGTCACCTGTGCCAGCCGCAGCCATTCCCGCTGATCCGTCCAGGCACAGGCACACCCTGCGGCAGAGACAGCGCTGTGCCCGTAATCGGGCGCAGAGCCGGTGGCCAAGAACGGGAGCGCGGATGTGACCGGCGAGGAGACAGAGCATGGCGTGGCGCGTTTCGACCGGATCCATTTGCGCGTGGGCGGTCACCGTCTCGTGCAAGTTGCTCACCGGTTTCCGCACAGCTCTCGGCCTCGAAGCCCGAAGTTCCGAGGTGCTGGGCGATGCGGCCCTCTCAACTGGTTCCCTCTTCGCGTACAACCCTTTTGGCTGGTCAGAGGTCATCTCCATGATCGTGTTCACGAACTGGAGAGGTACTTATGTCCCGCCCCCGTCACAAGAGCTTCCGGCGTCCCGCAGTCCTGGGTGCCACCGTTGTTGCCGCCGCTTTGGCCGGTGGGCTGATCATCGCGGTGCCCGGGAGCGCGAGCGCCGCCCCCTCGGGTCTCGCCGACGACTTCAACGGTGATGGGTACCGGGACTTGGCAACCGGCGCTCCGGGTGCCGTCGCGGGCGGCAAGGCGAAGGCGGGCGCCGTGGTCGTCAACTATGGCTCCTCCAGCGGTGTCAGCGCCGGACGCCACAAGGCCACGTCGCAGAGTTCCGCGGGGGTGCCGGGTGCCTCGGAGGCCTCCGACCGCTTCGGCACCGAACTCGCGCACGGTGACCTCAACGACGACGGCTACGGCGACCTCGTCGTGGGCACGCCACTGGAGGACGTCAGCGGCGACGCCGACGGCGGTTCGGTGACGATCCTGTGGGGCGGCTCGTCCGGCCTGTCCGGCGGTACGACGGTCAGCGACCCGAACGCGTCGGGCCACGACCGGTTCGGCCAGTCCCTCGCGGTCGGTGACTTCACCGGCGATGGCAAGACCGATCTGGTGGTCGGTTCCACCGGCAAGGACGTGTGGATCTTCAAGGGCGGCTTCACCAAGGCCCATGGCGCGGCCGGGAAGCTGCGCCTGGACACGCAGGTCGAGTCCGGCGCGTACCCCAACGGCGCCGTCCACCTGGCCGCCGGGGACTTCGACGACGACGGGACGGACGACGTAGTGGTGTCCTCCTCCAAGGGCAACTACGTGTACCGGGGCGCCCCGACCGGGCCCACGCTGCAGACCGAGGCAGGTCAGGGCTACGCGAGCGCGCTCACGGTGGCCGACTTCGACCGCGACGGCCACGACGACCTGGTCGTCGGCACCGACTCCGCCAGCATCGGCGACCAGACGGCCGAGGGTGGCTACGTCACCGTGTTCTACGGCGACGGGACAGGTGTCAGCACCACGCGCAGCGCCACATTCAGCCAGGCCACCGCAGGCGTGCCAGGAGCGGACGAGTCCATGGACCTGTTCGGTGCCGCACTCGCCGCAGGCGATGTCAACGGCGACGAATACCCGGATCTCGCCGTCAGCGCGGTTTTCGAGACCGTCGGCTCCGCGAGCCACGCCGGCAACGTCTGGGTGCTGCGCGGCGGCGCCTCCGGCCTCACGGGCACCGGTGCGCAGTCCTTCCACCAGGGCACCGAGGGCGTCCCGGGCGCCAATGAACAGTCGGACATGTTCGGCACGGCCGTCCACCTCACCGACCACGACAAGGACGGCCGTGCCGACCTGTCGGTGGGCGCGGGCGGCGAGAACAGCGACGACGGCGCCGCCTGGGTCCTGCGCGGCTCCACCAAGGGCGTCACGACCACCGGCGCGGTGAGCTTCGGCGCCTCGGCCGTCGGCATCGGGAAGTCGGGCGACGACCCCATGTTCGGGGACGTCATGTCGGGCTCCTGAGCCGGCGGCGTCCCCCAGCTCGTCGTACTCCGCTGCCGCTCGGCCCGATTCCGATGACACCCAGGTGAGCAGCGAGTCACCGCTCTGGCAGGCCGAACAGCGCGCATGCCGCTGCTCGGCTGCTGCGATTCGATAACGAGGCAGGACCCGACAACTGCGGTTGGGTGGAGCCTTCATAGAGTTCACAGGCAGAGTGGGCGCCGTGGAAGGCTGCTCGTCACCTAGGGAGCACACGGAGAGCACCGCATGCCGGACCGCAAAGCGCCACACCTCACTGTTCTGGCCATCCTTCCCTTCGCCGTCATGGCGGTCGTCGCCGCAGTGGACGTCGGTGCCGGTCCGGGCGTCGGTTATCTGCCCCTGGTGTCGCTCGGACCTGCCTTCGCCGGCCTGGTAGGGGGTTGGCGGCGCACGGCTCTCATCGGTGCCATGGCGCTGGCGCTGTGTACAGCGCTCGGCGTGTACAACGAGTCCTACTCCCAGCGTCGCCTGCATACCGCCATGGCCTCAGTGGCTGGGGTGACCGCGGCCGGCATCGCGGCGGCGGTGATGCGGCAGCGCCGAGAGGCGGAGTTGGCCAGCGTCCGGTCGATCGCGGAGGTAGCCCAGCGGGTGCTGCTGCGTCCGGTGCCACGGAGCGCCGGTTCTCTGCGGATCGCCTCGTCCTACACGTCAGCGGATGCCGAGGCTCGCATCGGTGGCGATCTCTACGAAGTTGTCGCCTCTCCTTACGGAGTGCGCGTCATCGTGGGTGACGTTCAGGGCAAGGGGCTGGGGGCTGTGGAAACCACCGCCCTCGTTCTGGGCGCTTTCCGCGAAGCCGCGCACGAAGAGCCGGACCTTACCGGCGTCGGCGCGCGGGTGGAACGAGTCGTCAACCGTGAACTGCATGGTGAGAAGTTTGTGACGGCGATCCTCGCCGAGGTGGCCGACCGGCCCACGATCACCCTGCTCAATTACGGCCACCCCGCGCCCATGCTTGTACAGGCCGACGGCACGACCCGTTTCCCCGAGCCGCCCAGGTACGCGCTGCCCCTAGGGGTCTGCCTCCACGAGGTCGCCGGTCCGCAGCCGTACGAGACGGACTTCAGGCCGGGCGACCAAGTACTGCTCTATACCGACGGCGTCAGCGAGGCCCGGGACGATACCGGCGCCTTCTACCCACTGGCGGAGCACTCCTCCCTGCTGAAGGCGCATGATCCGCAGGCGGCTCTCGACGCGATCCGGGCCGAGGTTGTGCGTCATACCGGGGGGCCGTTGCATGACGATGCGGCCATGCTTCTGCTGCGCTGCCAAGGGCCCGACTCGGAAGGCCTTGCACTCTGATCGGCAAGCGCGCCGTGCCGGTCATCGTAGTGCCGGGCCTGCCGGTCCTGTCGCCAGTGCAGGACCGGCGAAGCCCCTATGCCTGTTGTACGACCGGCCTTGGCCCGCCGGTCCGCCGGTCCGCCGAAGCGCCATCAGAACTGACGATCCGGCCAATCGAGTAGACGCGCGCCGATGACAGCTGTCTGAAGTGTGTAACGGTGCATGGCATCCGCCGGGTTGGCGCCGGTCAGCTTGTGGATGCGCTCCAGGCGATACGTCAGGGCGCGCACGCTCAACGACAGCCGACGCGCCGCCTCAGCCGCAACGCAGCCCGAGTCGAAGTACGCGGCGAGCGTGTCGATGAGTGGCTGCGCTCCGCCGCGGGCCTGCCGCAGGGGGCCAAGGGCACTGAGCACTAGGTCTGCCATGGCCTGCCGGTCACGGGTCAGGACCGGGTAGACGAGCAGGTCGGCCGCGTGCAGCACGGGGTCGCCCAGTTCCAGGCGCTCGGCGAGGTCCAGGGCGTTGAGGGCTTCCTCGTACGACTGGACGACACCGCCGGGGCCGGGCTGCGGGCGGCCGATGGCGACCCGGCCGCCGTCGGTGGCGGCGTACGCCTGCTTGGCGAAGTAGGCCAACACCTCGTTCTGGTCGCCGGGGGCGACACAGATGAGTCGGCCGTCTTTGGTGGTGAGCAGGATACTGCGGTCGCCGAACCGGCCGATCAGAGCGCGCTCGACCTCGCGTGGCACGGCGTCGCTTTCGTCATACGCGATGTCGCCTTGGGCGACGGCCACCGCGTGTTCGTGGGCCAGCCGTAGTCCAAAGCGTTCCGCCCGCTCGGCGAGCAGGCCGAGATCGCTGCGCCCGTAGAGCAGGTCGTCGACGAACTCGCGCCGTGCGGCGATCTCTTGCCGGATCGCTACGCGCTGGGCACGTTCGTGCCCCTCCGCGAAGGCATCCACTGCCTGCTCCGCGGCGGCGAGAACACTCTCGGCGGATACACCCTTGCCCGGCCACTCGGCTCTCAGTGCCGCGAGGTGGGCGCCGACGAGTTCCCGCAGACCATAACCGGCCTCAGCCGCCTGCTCCCCCAACACCCGGCGTGAGATCAACTCGTCGCGGGTCAGCCGACGGCCTGTTGCAGAGGCATCGGCGACGATTCGCACATACCCCTGCATAAAATCCTTGGGTACGTCGTGAGTCGCCATATTCATCCCCGGTCTGCTACTGGCCCGTGGGCCTCTTTCTAGCGCAGCGCCGGCAGGGACGACGCGTCGGTCGGGGCTCGTCATGAGCGGCTGGCGTGCCGTGCCGCCGGGTTGGCGAGCGCGTGCCGCGGATCGACGGCTCGGGTGATGGCCGCCTCGATGGAGGCGGCGCGGTCGGCGAGGAGGGCAAGGGCGGCGACGGCGCGGGCCAGTGGGTCGTCGTCGGTGCCGCCGAGCCTGTGGGAACGGACGTGTGCGGTCTTGATCTCGGTCCAGCGGTCGGTTTGCTCGGGGGTGAGGGTGCCGCGCAGTTCGGCGAGTTTCAGGAGGTTGGCCTCGGCTCCGGTGGTGAGGGTCTGGGCCTCTCCGGTGTGGTGGTCGTCGATGAGGGCGGTGACTTCGGCGTCGTTCATGACGGGGTCGATCCGGGCGGCGATCTTGTTCATGTTGCGGTAGGAGCCCTGGAGTTGGAAAGGCGGTTCGGTGCGGGTGTCCTCCGACTGGCCCGCGGAGGCGATGTAGGCGGCGTTGACCGCGAGGACCGTGGCGCGGGCGGTGAGCAGGTGCCGGAGTATGGTGAGGATGCGCTCCAGCTCGGCGGGAGCGTAGGGGTGGGTGAGCTGGTCGGGGTGGGCTGCCGGGTCGTCCTCGGCCAGACGGATCAGCAGGTCCAGGTCGGCCCGGTCGCGTCCGGCGAGCGGGGCGAGGACGGGGTTGGCGGTGAGGGCGTTCTCCACGAAGCTCATGGCGAAGGCGTCCTCCTTGCCGGTGAGGACGTCGCCGAGGTTCCAGACGTCGGCACGGTTGGCCAGCATGTCGGGGATGCGGAAGCGGGCGCCCGACTCGGTGTAGGGGTTGCCCGCCATGCAGACGGCGAAGCGCTTGCCGCGCAGGTCGTACGTACGCGGCGTGCCGTCCCAGACGCCTTCCATGCGGCGCTGGGCGTCGCAGAGCGAGATGAACTTCTGCAGCAGCTCGGGCGCTGTGTGCTGGATGTCGTCAAGGTAGAGGAGGACGTTGTTGCCGGCCTCCAGCGCGAAGTTGACCTTCTCGATCTCTTGGCGGGCCGTCGCGTTCGGGGCCTCGGCCGGGTCGAGCGAGGTGACGCCGTGTCCCAGCGCGGGGCCGTTCACCTTGACGAGGACCAGGCCGAGGCGGTCGGCGACGTATTCGATGAGGGTCGTCTTGCCGTACCCGGGCGGGGAGACGAGCAGCAGCAGGCCGCCCCCCGCACCGAACTGCTTGTTGAGACTGTCGCCGATGAGCGGCAGGTACACCTCGTCGATGAGCTGGTTGCGTACAAAGGAGGACATGACTTTGGGGCGGTATTCGTCCAGGCGCAGCCGGGCCTTCTCTGCCGTGACGAGTTCGGCGCGCCGGGCCTGGTAGGCGCGAAAGCCCGGCAGCGTCTGCGTGCGGAACGCCCTCGCACGGGCGAGGAGTTCGTCGATACGTACGGTGAGGCGCCGCTGCTCGATGCGGGGGTGGGTGCCGAGGAGCCCGTCGACAGTCTCCGTGAGGGGGGCGGCATGGTCGTAGCGCTCCAGATCGGGGCAGAGTTCGACGGCGACCGCCTCGGCCAGGTCGTCACCGTCCCCGCCCGTGGCAGCCAGGTATGAGGACAGCCACGCCTCGACCAACTGCCGCCGGGCTCCGAGGTCCTTGATTCCGGTGAGGTCGTGCTCGTAGGCGGAACTGTCCACGGCCCGTCGGAACTTGTCCAGCAGAGCGCGAGTGGGCTCCGTGGTGACGAAACCGGCGGGCCCGGTGGTGAGTTCCTCGAAGAGATACGTGGCCGCCGGTGCGCCGATCTTCTCGGTGAGCTCCGCGCACAGGTCGTCGATGGCGGGTGTGAGGCCGAAGGTGTCCCGGGCGCGGGCCAGCGACACCGCGCGCCGCGTCCAGAGTTCCCGCTCCTCCTGCTGCGTTTCGTGAGCCCAGAAAAGCTGGGCTCTCGCCCGTGCTTCCGGCGTGTGGCGCAGCAGTCCGGCACCCGTGTACAGGCGCAGCAGTGCGCCCAGGATCTGGCTCGCATCGTGGTCGTGGACGCCCCGCTCGTAGCCTTCGTCGTACGCCGCCTCCGCCGCTGCCCGGACGAGGGCGGGGAGGTCGTCGGCGTCCAGGAGCGCTTCGGGGCCGTGTTCGTCGAAGAGGCGGGCGGCAAGGTGCTCGGCCCGGTAGACCTCGGTGGTCTCGGACGGCAGGAGCTGGTTCCAGTAGGGGCGAAGTTCGACGAAGGCCGGGTCGGTGACCGTTGAGCGGTAGTCGGTGCCGGTCAGGGCGAAGGACATGCCCGCGCCCTCAGCGGCCGGGACCAGTGTGAGGTCCAAGGGCTGGGTGTTGACCGCAAACCGGTGACGGCCGAGGCGGATGGTGTCACCACCGTCCGCGTACAGTTCCGTGCGATCACGGAGCGTGCGGGCGGCCTCCTGCCGGGCGGCCTTCAGGCGCCCTTCCAGTTCCTCCGCCCGCCCTTGGTCATCGAGTTCGCGCAGTTCGTCGATGGTGCGATGCACCTTGCCGACCATCGGGTCGGAGGAGAAGTACGTGTTGATCTCGTCGGAGGAGGCGAGCGTGCCCAAGCGGCGGGCGATCGTGTCCAGGACGCGGGCGGCAGAGGTAACGAGCCGTTCGGCGTGGCGGGCGCGGGTGTCGGCGAGGGTCTGTTTGCGGGAACTGAACGCCTCGTAGAACTCGGCGCGCTTGCTGTCGAGTTCGGCGAGAAAGTCGTCGGACTCGGAGAACCGGCCCTCCAAGTTTTCCAGTTGGAGAAGCAGGCGGGCGAGCTGGTCGTCGCAGCTCTCGGGAGTCGTGGCGGCGGCGAGGGCCGCGGTGACCGCCTGGCCGAGCAGGGAGAACTCGGCGGCGAACTCGGCTCGCCCCTCGGTGGCGGTCAACGCGCGGCGGCGGGCATCCAGCGTGGCGCGGGCCCGGTTGACACCGGCGAGGACCTGGGAGATGCGCTCCAGGATGGCGGTGCGCACGGTGGCGTCGCCGATGTCGAGACCGGCGACGATCTCGGTGACGCTCTGCAGCCTCTCGGTCAGTTCCTGGAGCCGCTCCGCCAAGGGTGCGGCACCGGCGGTCGTGGTCAGTGCATCGGCGTCGGCGGTCAGCTGCTCGATGTCGCCGTGGAGCGCGGCGAAGGCATCGGGACGCTCCAGGAAGGTGATGGCGCGCTGCCCGGCGGACGCGATGTCGGCGACCAGGTCCTCGGCGAGCTCGTCGATACGTGCCGCGTCTGCGTACCGAAGGTCCTTGAGAGTGAGCAAGCGGCCTCGCGCACGGTGTAGTTCGGTGAGCCGCTCGACCCATTCGGTGGCGGAGAGCGGGGCTTCGCCGCGGATGCGTCGAACAAGGGCCGTGATGTGCGAGCTCGATTCGGCGAGCGCGTCGGCGGCCTGCCGGGTCAGGGCCTGCACGGTCTCGAACTCGGCGAGAACCTGCTCGGCGGTGGCGCGTACGGCATCCAGTGGGGTCCGCAGGTCCCCCACCGCACTGTCGTCCAGCCAGTGGTAGGAGTCGGCGGCCCGCACGCATGACGCGGCGAGCGTCTGGTAGACCTCTGCGGTGGGGGTTGTCTCGGTGACGGCACGGGCGATGGAGAGGCAGTCGGAGATGCCGCGGACGAGGTCGGCGTTGCCGATGCGGGCCACGGGCCCCTCTCCAGCAGGACACGAGGCGGCATAGGTGTCGGAGACGTACGGCGACTGCCAGCTGTGGAGCGGGTGGACACGCGCCGGCTCATCGGAATCCGCACGTAGCACGGTCAGGGTGCCGTCGTCGAAGAGGGCGTACCCGTGGCAGGGCAGAGGGGTGGCGATCTCCTTGCGGATCATGTTGTAGGGAAGGAGCAGGCTGCGGCCTTCCTCGCGTGCGTAGAAGGCGAAGAGGACGTCCTCGCCGTTGGGCGAACGCACCGCCCGCTCGAACTCCAGGCCCGCGGTGTCCAGCGCGTCGAAGGTCTTGTGGATTCCCGTGGCCAGGCAGTAGCCGCCGGGGAAGACGATGCCCTGGTCCTCTGGCAGGCGGCGGCACGCCTGCCCTATGCCGTCGAGACGTACGACGGTTTGGGTCAGCGAGTTGAAGACGAAGTGGCGCCAGGTATTTTCCTTGTACGGGCGCACGCGCAGCAGGATCAGCGCTCCCACTCGCGCGTAGGCCACGTCCGCGTCGGCGAGGGACTGGAGCGGCTCGTCGACCGGCTCCGCGTAGAGGCTGTGCTCGCTCTCGGTGTCGTTCTCGACCTTGATGGTGAGGGTGCCGCCGGCGGTTCCGACGAAGACGTCGTCGCCGATGGAGATGTGCGGGTGGCGGCCCAGGACGTGGTCCTCGCGGGTCGCCTCGGTCCAGGTGAAGTCGTGCGAGGGTGGGAAGACGTGGTCGCGGTCGCCGCGTGCGTCCAGGAATTCGGTCCGCCTGTCGCCGGTCAGCGCCCAGCGCAGGACGCGGATGTCCTCGGTCTTCTCCCCGGTCTGGAAGATGGCCAGGATCTTGCCGTCGACGTGCCGGAGCTGGAGTAGCCGGGCGTCGCGGTAGTAGCGGAAGAGCGCACTGAACTCGCGTACGAAGGCGGGGTCGTCGAGGAGGCCGGGTATCGCCTCGTCGGAGAGACGGTTGAGGTCACGGTCAAACAGTGCGAGGACGTCGCCCAGGGCGATCTCGGGCCTCGCCCCGGTATGGGCGGCGTTGTAGCCGAAGAGCAGGGTGTCGCCGATGGCGATGATGTCGCGCGGTACACCCGGCTGCTCGGTGTGGATGCTCTGGGTCCCGGTGAGCGTGAGCTCGGTGGAGCCGAAGAGGGCCACGCGCCGGTCGTTGAGGGCGGTGGCGCGGTCGGCCAGTTGCCGGGCCTGCGCGGTGAGGCGGTCGCGCAGCACCTCGTACGTTCCCGCGTCCAGCCCGCTCGCGCTCTCCATGTCCGGCTCCCCTTCCTGAGTGGCCTGTACGGCCTGTCTGCGCGATATCGCCCCGCACAGGCGCGTGCGGGGCGGAAAAGGCCGGAACCGCCCACCCCCGTGGGGCGGCTCCGGCCGTTCTGGTCAGCTCCGCTGCGGGGCCGAGCCGTTGAGCTCGGCGAGCGGCATGTCGGCCAGGCCCAGCTGGCCCGCCTTGTCGAGCAGTTCGCCGATCTGCCCGGCCTGTTCGCCGCCGCCCTTCATGAGCTGCATCAGCAGGGCCGAGACGGTGAGGTTCTGCACGTCGGATGTGGAGAGCGAGCCGAGCAGCCGGGTCAGGTCGTCGGTGAAGCTCGCCGTGCCGTCCAGCCACGGTCCGGCGAGGGCCTGGGCGGTCTCGGAGTTCTGGACGAAACCGTCGACGCTCTTGCCCAGCGAGATCGACGACATCAGCCGGTCGAAGAAGACGGACTCGCCGCCGACGATGCTGATGTCGGCGTTCTCCAGCCCGGTGGCAAGGACGGTGGCCTGTGCCTCGGCGACGTGGCGCTGCACCTCGATGCCGGCCAGGCGGATGTCCTTCTCCGCCTCCAGGCGCAGCCGGTACTCCTCGTGGGTGCGGGATGCCTCGTCGAGCGCGGCCATCGCGGCCGCCTTCTCGGTCAGACCCGCGGCCTCGGCCTTCAGCCTGGCCTCGATGCCCTCGGCCTCCGCGCGCATGCGGGCCTTGGTGGCCTCGGCTTCGGCGCGGCCCGCCTTCTCGATGGCGTCGGCCTCCTTCTCCCGGACCTGTACGGCCGCCAGGCCCTCGGCGGCGCATTCGGCCTGGACGCCCTCCGCGTACCGCAGCTTGGCCTGTGCGTCCAGGTCGGAGGCCTTGAGCCGTGCCTCGGCGAGCGTGACCTCCTCGGCCGCGCGGTGGGTGGCGGCCTGCTCGGCGGCCTCCGCCGCCTTGATGCTCTTGACCAGGCCCTCCTGGGTGCGCCTCGGCGGCGATGATCACGGTCTGCCGCTCGCGCTCCGCCTCCTCCACCGCCCGCAGCTTCTTGATGGACTCCTCCTGCTCGGCGACCGTACGGTCCACGGCGACGCGCTCGCGGACGACCTCGGCGATCTCCCGCTTCTCCGCCTCCACCTCCTTCTCGGCGGCGATCCGGGTCAGCTCGGTCTCCCGGTCACGGGCGATGACTTCCAGGAGACGGTCCTTCTCGATGCGCTCGTTCTCGACGGCGATGACACGCTCGCGGTTCTTCTGCGCGACGGCGACCTCGCGGGCCTGGTTCTCCCGCTGCACGCCCAGCTTCTCCTCCGTGGCAAGGAACGCGCTCTGCGCCCGCAGCCGCTCCTCCTCCACCACCCGGGCGGTCTCGGCCTCCTCGCGGGCCCGCACCGTGTCGACCTCACGCTTCTGCTTGATCTCGGCATCCGCCTGCCGGCGCTCCAGCTCCAGGATGGCCTCGCGGGCGTCGACGTTCTGCCGGGTGATCTCCTTCTCCTCGTGCCGCGTGAACTCATTGGTGCGTACGTGCTCCACGGCCGTCAGTTCGGTGATCTTCCGGATGCCCTGGGCATCCAGGATGTTGGAGGGGTCGAGCTGGTTCAGCGGCGTCTGCTCCAGGTAGTCGATCGCCGCGTCCTCCAAGCTGTAACCGTTCAGATCGGTGCCGATGACCTGGATGATGCGGTCCCGGAGCTCGTCGCGCTTGGTGTACAGATCGGCGAAGTCCATTTGCTTGCCGACGGTCTTCAGCGCCTCGGAGAACTTCGCGTTGAAGAGTTCCTGGAGCGTGTTCTGGTCGCTGGCGCGTGCCGTGCCGATGGCCTGCGCCACCCGGATCACGTCTTCGACGGTCTTGTTGACCCGTACGAAGAACGAGATACGTATGTCGGCGCGGATGTTGTCCCGGCAGATCAGGCCGTCCCGGCCGGTCCGGGTGATGTCGATCGTCTTCACCGAGATGTCCATGACCTCGGCCTTGTGCAGCACCGGCAGGACCACCTGCCCGGTGAACGTGACATCGACCTTCCGCATCTTGGAGACGATCAACGCCTTGCCCTGCTCGACCTTGCGGAACAAGCGGGTGACCGTGAGCAACAGGACGATGACGATGAGCAGGACAGCGGCGACGGACACGCCGATGCCCAAGGTGATGGCGTCCATGGTGAAGTCCTCAGGGTTTTCTGGGGCGTCGATGCCCCGCGAGCGGGTGGAGCGTGCCGGAGGGGGCGTGGTGTTCCGAGTCGGTGATGGGGTCAGCCGTGGTCGGCACGCGGGTGGCCGGGGTCCAGCGACGCCGCGTAGGGCGCGACCCAGAAGAATTCGCCGGCGTCGTCGTACGCGTACAGCAGCGCGCTGCTTCCGGCCCTGAGTTCGACCTCATCGGGTTGCGGGGCTTGTCGCACTTGTACGAGAGCCACCGCACCGTCCCGCGCCGTGACCTCCGCCTGACCGAAGGCCGCGTCCACCCGACCCGTGCGGATGGTGCAGACCGACCCGAGGAAGTCCTGCCGGGACGGCCCGGGTTCGTCCGGGTAGAGCCTGGCCAAGGGCCGCATGAGGCCGCACGCCGCCCACCAGGCGACCGGTAGGGAGACCAGCAGCAGGGAGACGTCGGCTGCGGCGTGCGGCAGTCCGGTCAGTCCGGCTTTTCCTACGAGCACGGTGCCGGTAAGGGTGCTGCACCAGCCCAGCACGATCGCCACGGAGGCCGCTACAGCGACTGGCACACCGCCGAGCCCCACGGCCGCGAAGTCCACGTCCGGGTCGAAGATGTCCACTTCGACCGCGCCGATCAGGGCGAGCAGCCAGAAGGCGAGGACGACCACCAGAGCGGAGGTGAGGACGATGGCCGGAAATCCCGTGGCGGCCGCGAGAAACTCCCGCATCGGCCCTCCCCTCATATCCCACAGCTCCGGCTCGTGCCGGGCCACGTTTCCGTGACCCGGCACCGAGCCGTGCCCCCGTTTCTGCCTCCACCATGGTGGCCCGGTAGGCCATTGCAGTTCATTGCCGAATGTCGGCAATCTTTACGCGTTGTTGATGCCTGACTCGTGGAGCTCGGTGTCTGGCTGTGCGTCAGTGGGCGTATGAGGGTGGGGCTGCCCATAACGCGGCGCTCGGTGTCCGATGCGGCATGGGGTTGCGGCGCCGGCCGCAGATGACCAGCGGAACGAAGCATGTGTCTGCACGGCGCGCCGGGGTGTGAAGACCTGCCTTGCGGATTCAATGGGCGGCGACCTGTCCGGCCGCCTTCCACGCCCGAGGCCACAGACGCCCGCAACGCAGCTCGGCCATCTGCGGACTCGACTGAGACAGGACCAAACGATCAGTAAGGCGCGCAGAGCCGTTCCTCTCCCCGGACAAGGGCCCGTGCTCGTGCCGCTCAGGAGCCCGTCAGGGTTCTGTTAGCGCCGCGTAAAGAACGTGTAGGGTTCCCCTCGGTGTGCCGGGAAGTCTGGTCGGCGTCTTGAGACAAGTCTCTTCGCTGATCGGGGTATTCCTGTCATGGTGCTCATCGTCGTCTTCGGAGTCGCGCTGCTCATCGCGGTGCTGCTGTCCGGCCTCGCCGCCCGCACGGTGCTCTCCACCTCCTTCCTCTTCCTCGTCGGCGGCGCGCTCGTCAGCGACGGCTTCCTCGGCCTGATCCACATCACACCCGACAGCGAGATCGTGTCCGTCACGGCCGATCTCGCCCTGTTCGCGGTGCTGTTCACCGACGGCATGCACGTCTCTTTCCCCAAGCTCCGCGCCAACTGGAAGAACCCGGCACGGGCCCTGGCACTGGGCATGCCGCTGGCTTTCGTCGCCATGGCCTTGGTCACCCATTACCTGGTCGGCCTTGACTGGACCACGTCGTTCCTGGTCGGCGCGGTTCTCGCACCGACGATCCGGTGTTCGCCTCTGCCATCGTGGGCCGCAAGGAAGTCCCGTCGAAGCTGCGTCAGTTGCTGAATGTGGAAAGCGGCATCAACGACGGTCTGGCGCTGCCCGTCGTCCTCCTCCTCATCGCGGCGGCCGCCCCCACATCGGGACATGCCGAATCGTCGCTGACGAAGATCGGCCTGGAGCTGCTGCTCGGCCTGGTCTTCGGCATCGTCCTGCCGATGTTCGTTACTGCCTTGGTCCGTTTCCGCCACCTTGGCGCGGAGCCGAAACTGCAGCCGCTGCTGCCGCTGGCCATCGGCGTGATCCTGTACGCGTTGTGCCACCTCACGCACGCCAACCCCTACCTCGCCGCGTTCTCCGCGGGTGCGGTTCTCACCGCCCGTTCCATCGAGGCGAAGGAGGCGTTCGAGCCGCTGGGCGAGGCTCTAGCAGAGTTGGCGAAGTTCGCCGCGCTACTCGTGTTCGGCGCACTGCTCACACCGAGCCTGTTCGGCGATCTGACTTTCGGCGGGTACGTCGCCGTGGTGCTGGCCATCGTGCTGATCCGTCCCGCCTCACTGCTGCTCTCCTTGATCGGCACCCGTTTCACTCCCAAGGAGAAACTGGTCGCCGCCTGGTTCGGGCCCAAGGGCTTCGCCTCGGTCGTCTACGGGCTGCTGGTGCTGCAGGCCGGGATCCCTCAGGGGGAGGAGGCGTACACGGTCATCGCCGTGTGCATCGCGTTCTCGATCGTGGCGCATAGCAGCACCGACGTACCCATCGCTCGACTCTTCGACATCAACGAGCCGGCCGACACCTGCGTACCCGCCGCCCGCTCAGGCGAGCTTGGCCCTTCGGCGGATCGAAGCGGTGCCGCGCAGCGGAAGGGCTGAGCGATGTCCCAGAGAGCAAACCGGCAAGGTCGGCGGAACTGGCATGCCCATACTGTTGCGCCAACAGATGACGCCCTCACGCTGAACACCTTCGACTCGCCCGCCCAGGCCATTGTCGCCTTCGAGAAGCTCCACGGCGCCGCCATGCGCCCCGGACCGGCGCCCATGACCGACACCGAGCGCGCCGCCGCCAGGGCACAAACATCCCTCGCACTGCGCACCGTCGACCCTGAGCCCGTACGCTCGGAACCGGAAACCGTCCCGGCATACGCGGCCGACGCCGGCGACCACGATGCCCTCCTGGACGCCTTCCTCGACGCCCACCGCGACTGGGAAAAGTGGAGGACCTGGTCCGATGAGACGACCCACGCGATCCACGAATCCCAGACCCTGCGCATCGAGCGCATCCACGAAGCCCCCGCCCACGAAACCGCATGGACCGTAGCGGGCGTACGAGGACACCGGTCTCCGACCGCATATGGGTTCTCACCGCGACCGGTGCCACCCCTGCCCCCGTGCTGGCCACGGCTGGGACACCCCCCCCC
>RBWT01000061.1 GCA_004010275.1 Streptomyces huasconensis | reverse complement strand
CCCGCACCTCCCGTACCGTTCCACCCCAGCGCACCCACCTCATCACCGGCCCCGGCGGCTCCGGCCGAACCACCGTCGCCGCGGCACCGCGCTCGCCGCCGCCCGCTCCGGCCACCGAACGCTCGTGATCAGCGCCGACCGCACCGACACCCTCGGCACGGCACTCGGCGGCCCGGACGCGCACCCCGGCCTCACCACCCGCCGCCTGACCGGCGACGACCGCTTCCGCGAGGACCTGGCCGCCCTGCAGGAACGTGCCGCCTCCGCCCTCGACCTCCTCGGCGCCGAGCGGCTCGACGCCGAGGAGCTGACCCCGCTGCCCGGAGCCGAGGAGCTGGCCCTGCTGCGCGCCCTGCGCGACGCCGCCCGCGACGCCCCGTACGGACGCCGTGGTCGTCGACCTGCCGCCCGCCCCCAAGGCCCTGTCCGTCCTCGCGCTCCCCGAGCAACTCCGCCGCTACCTGCGCAAGCTGCTGCCGCCCGAACGGCAGGCCGCCCGCGCCCTGCGCCCCATGCTCGGCCGCCTCGCGGGCGTCCCCATGCCGGCCGCCTGGCTGTACGAGACCGCCGCCCGCTGGGACGACGACCTCGCCGCCGCCCAGGCCGTGATCGAGGCACCCACCACCACCGTGCGCCTGGTCGCGGAGCCGGGCCCTGCGGGCGCCGACGCCCTGGAGGCGGCCGCCACCGGGCTCGCCCTCCAGGGCCTGCGCACCGACTGCCTGGTCGCCAACCGCCTGCTGCCCGACGCCTCCGCCGACACCTGGCTGGCCGCGCTTCAGCGCCAGCAGCACAAGACGCTGGCCGCGTGGGAGACGGCCCACGACCACGTCGTCAGGGTCCGCCACCTCGGCCACGACCCCCGCGGCGCCGACGACCTCACCGCCCTCGGCCTGCCGCCCGCCCCCGCCGAGCCCCCGCGCCCGTCCAGTGGCCCGTCACCCGCGGCGCCCACCGGCGAGGAGAGCCACGCGTACGTATGGCACATCCCGCTCCCCGGCGTCGTACGCGAGGAGACTGGGGCTGATACGGCGCGGCGACGAGCTGGTCATCACCGCCGGGCCCGCCCGCCGCATCGTCACCCTGCCGTCCGCCCTGCGCCGCTGCACCGTCGCCGGAGCCGGGCTGCGCAAGGGGGAGCTGAGGGTGCGCTTCGCCCCCGACGCCGATCTGTGGCCCCGCGCACGGTGAACGGGCCACCGCCATTCGGGTAACGTCGAGAGACATGAGCGATGCCACCGGGCGCGAAGGCCCCGAAGCCTCTGAAGCCCACGTCGACGCCGACGCCTGGGAGCAGGCGTGCGCCGAGGACCTCGCGGCGGAGCAGGCCCGCCGCCGCGCCCAGTACGGGCCGCAGCCCGGCTCGGCCGCCGAGGAGCTGCGCAAGCTCGTCGACGCCGTCTCCGACAAGCTCTCCGGACTCCAGACGCCGCTGCTCGGCGCGCTCGGCCAGGGCGCCGTCGAGCAGACCGTGAAGCAGGTCGTCCAGCAGGCCAAGGCCGTGGTCGAACCGGTCATCGAGCGCAACCCCGACGTCTTCGACCACCTGGCGGCGGCCGGTTCCGAGCTGCTCGCCGCCTACCGCTCGGCGGTCGAGAAGCAGGAGAGCCGGTGGACCCGCGGCGACACCTCGGACGGCGACGCGCCGCACGGCGAGGGCAAGGGCCCCGACCGCCGCGACGACGGCCCGCCACCGGGGAACACATCGATCTCGACTGACCCCCCTCGGGTACGGTGGGCCTTAGCGGGGCTCGATCGAACTGAGGGATTCATGGGACTCACCATCGGCGTCGACATCGGCGGCACCAAGATCGCGGCCGGAGTGGTCGACGAGGACGGCAACATCCTCTCGACCTTCAAGGTGCCGACCCCTGGTACTTCCGAGGCCATCGTCGACGCGATCGCCTCCGCCGTGGAAGGCGCGCGGGCCGGTCACGAGATCGTCGGCGTGGGCATCGGTGCCGCCGGGTACGTCAACCGCCAGCGCTCCACGGTCTACTTCGCGCCGAACATCGACTGGCGGCAGGAGCCGCTCAAGGACGAGGTCGAAAAGCGCGTCGGCCTGCCGGTCGTCGTGGAGAACGACGCCAACGCCGCCGCCTGGGGCGAGTACAAGTTCGGCGGCGGCAAGGGCCACCGCAACGTCATCTGCATCACCCTCGGCACCGGCCTCGGCGGCGGCATCATCATCGGCAACAAGCTGCGCCGCGGCCACTTCGGCGTGGCCGCCGAGTTCGGCCACATCCGGATGGTCCCGGACGGCCTGCTCTGCGGCTGCGGCAGCCAGGGCTGCTGGGAGCAGTACGCCTCCGGGCGCGCCCTCGTGCGCTACGCCCGCCAGCGGGCCAACGCGACGCCGGAGAACGCCGAGTTCCTGCTCTCGCTGGGTGACGGCACCCCCGAGGGCATCGAGGGCAAGCACATCTCCATGGCCGCGCGACAGGGCGACGCCGTCGCCATCGACTCCTACCGCGAGCTGGCCCGCTGGGCCGGTGCCGGCCTCGCCGACCTGGCCTCGCTCTTCGACCCGTCCGCGTTCATCGTCGGCGGCGGCCTCTCGGACGAGGGCGAGCTGGTCCTCGACCCGATCCGCAAGTCCTTCAAGCGCTGGCTCGTCGGCGCCGCCTGGCGCCCCGAGGCCCAGGTCATCGCCGCCCAGCTCGGCAACAAGGCGGGCCTCGTCGGTGCCGCCGACCTCGCGCGGGAGCCCGACCCCGTCATGTGACCGTCCGGCCCGCCCGGCCCGTACACCAGTGCCCGCCGCTGCCCCGCGAGGCAGCGGCGGGCACTGTCGTATCTTGAGCGCCATGTCGACGAGTCCCCTGGGTACGCTCCCCGACTCCCGCACCGAAGCCGACGGTTCGGCGGTCGTCCGCGTGCTCAGCTACAACATCCGCTCGATGCGCGACGACACCGACGCGCTCGCCCGGGTCATCGCCGCCTGCGCCCCCGACCTCGTCCTGGTCCAGGAGGCGCCGCGCTTCTTCCGCTGGCGCAAGAAGCTGGCCCGCCTCGCGCGCGCCGCCGACCTGGTGATCCTCTCCGGCGGCGGCACCGCGGCCGGGCCCGCGCTGCTCTGCTCGCTGCGCGCCCGCGTCGAGACGGACGACGACGTGCTGCTGCCTCTCACCCCGGGATTGCACCGGCGCGGCTTCGCGACCGCCGTCGTCCGCTTCGGGGGGCGCCCGCCTCGGCGTCCTGAGCTGCCACCTCAGCCTCCAGACCGACGAGCGGTACGCGCAGGGCGGCATGCTCCTCGACCAGCTCGCGGAGCTGGGCGTGGAGCACGCCGTCGCGGGCGGCGACCTCAACGAACGGCCCCAGGGGCGGACGTTCCGCAGGCTCGCGGCCGAGCTGCGGGACTGCTGGACGGCCGAGCCGTGGGGCGGCGAGCACACCTCGACGCCGGACGATCCGCACCAGCGTGTCGACGCGCTGTTCGTCACGCCGGGCGTGGAGGTCCTCGGCTGCGGGGTGCCGCTGGGTCTGCCCGGGGTGAGCGAGGCGGACCTGAGGGCGGCCACGGACCATCTGCCGGTGCTGGCCACCCTCCGGGTGCCGCCCGGCCGGTGAGGCGCGGGCCTCAGACCACCGCGCCGCGTCCCGGGTCGTCGTCCTCCTCGTCGTCCCCGCTGCTCATCCGCGCGACGAGCGTGGCGAAGCCGCCGAGGAAGCCGCCGATGCCGAGCGTGGTCAGCCACCACGTCATCTGCCAGCCCAGCAGCACGGCGAGCAGGATGAGGAGCGGGTCACGCCGAGCACGGCGAGCCAGGCGAACCTCGCCGTCACGTCGGCCTCGGGCAGCGGCGGCGGCTCCGGAGGCACGAAGTGCCCCTCGTCGTCCGCGTCGAACTCGTCCTCGGAGGGCTCCGGGGCGGTGTAGTCGCGGGGGCCGCCGACGCCGGGCGCGAAGGAGACGGAGCTGCCGAGCGGCTTCCCGGCGCCGGGTCCCGCGTCGCCGGAGCCCTTCGCGTCCCCCTCGGGGTCCTTGCTGAGGCCGCTCGGGGGGCCGTCCACCGGGCCGTTGGGCTCCGTTTCCAGGAGCGCCAGGTCCTCGACCGACTTGAAGGGCTTCGCGCCCGGCGGGTCCGCGGGCTCCTCGCCGTACCCCGCGACGATCGCCTGCCAGGCGGCGTCCTCGTCCAGCGGCAGCCCGTCCGCGGCCGCCGCCCTGTTCTTCTCGGGGGTCTTCCCCAGATTTTTCTCCGGGTTCTTCTCGGAGTCGTTTCCGGGCTCGCGGCTTTCGTCGCGGCTCTCGTCTCGGTCCGCCTCGTGCTCAGCCACCGGTGGCCGTCCCTTCCTTACCGACGCTGGGAGCGAGCCGGCCGATGAACGCGTGACTCTCCTCGAAGATCCGGTCCGCGTCGTGGTCCAACGTCGCCACGTGGTAACTCTGTTCCAGCAGGATCTCCGTGACGTCCGTCGACGAGACGCGGCTGAGGATGCGGGCCGAGTCGGCGGGCGGCACCACGTGGTCCCGCGGGCTGTGGAGCAGCAGCAACGGCTGGGTCACCTGCGGCAGTTCGGCGTCGACCATGCGGAAGAAGACGCGCATGGAGTGCGCGGCGTGCAACGGCACCCGGTCGTAGCCGATCTCCACCGAACCCGGCTTGGCGATGTCGCTGGCGATGCCCTTCGTGGTGCGTACGAGGTGACGGGCGACCGGCAGGGCGTAGGGCGACAGGCCGTGCAGTTTGTTCGCCGGGTTGACCAGGACGATGCCGCTGATCGCGTCGCCGTGCCGGGCCGCGAGGCGCAGCGTGAGCGTGCCGCCCATGGAGAGGCCGAAGACGAAGACCCGCGCGCACCGCTCCAGGAGGCCGCGCAGCTCGCGGTCCACCTCCGCGTACCAGTCCTGCCAGCCGGTGACCTGCATGTCCTCCCAGCGGGTGCCGTGCCCGGGCAGCAGCGGCAGCGAGACGGTCAGGCCGCGCCCCGCCAGATACTCCGCCCAGGGGCGCAGCGACTGCGGCGATCCGGTGAAGCCGTGGCAGAGCAGGACGCCGACCTCGCCGCCTTCGTGGCGGTACGGCTCGGCTCCGGGGAGGACCGGCACCTTCGGTCTCCTTCGTGAGACGTGGCAAGGGGAGTAGGGAGTACCTCACCGTACGCGACCGGACTGACACCGACCAGGGTCGTCGGGCCCATTGGCCGTACCGCGGGTTAAGGTCTGATCCACAGAAACAGGAGGCACTCGGTTTGATCTACGGCGCAATGAAGGTTGCCATCGGAGGGCCGCTGAAGCTCGGCTTCAGGCCCTGGGTGGAGGGCCTTGAGAACGTCCCCGCCGAAGGCCCCGCGATTCTCGCGAGCAACCACCTCTCGTTCTCGGACTCCTTCTTCCTCCCCGCGGTCCTCGACCGCAAGGTCACCTTCATCGCCAAGGCGGAGTACTTCACCTCGCCCGGCGTGAAGGGCAAGCTGACGGCCGCCTTCTTCAAGGGCGTCGGCCAGCTGCCGGTGGACCGGTCAGGGGCCCGCGGTGCGGGCGAGGCGGCCATCAAGAGCGGCATCGAGGTATTGGAGCGCGGCGAGCTGTTCGGCATCTACCCCGAGGGCACGCGCTCGCCCGACGGGCGCCTGTACCGCGGCAAACCGGGCGGCCTCGCGCGCGTGGCGCTCGCCACCGGCGCTCCGGTCATCCCGGTGGCGATGATCGACACGGAGAAGATCCAGCCGCCCGGCAAGGTCATGCCGAAGCTGATGCGGCCCGGCATCCGCATCGGCAAGCCGCTCGACTTCCGCCGCTACCAGGGCATGGAGCAGGACCGCTTCGTGCTGCGGGCGCTGACCGACGAGGTCATGTACGAGATCATGAAGCTCTCCGGCCAGGAGTACGTCGACGTGTACGCGACGGCCGCCAAGCGCCAGCTCAGCGAGGCCGCGAAGGCCGCCAAGACGGGCGAGAAGCAGCAGCAGTAGAGCAGTAGAGCAGTAGCAGGGGGACACCGCGGGCGGGGACCGGGGGAGCCGGGGGAGCTGGGGGGCATGGCCAAACGCGAGCGTGTCATGAGGATGTCGGTCGAGCAGCCGCTCTGGCGCGCCCTGACCGGCTACCGCGTCCTGACGATGCTGTACGCGATCGGGCTCTTCGCGGCGGCGCACGAGGAACTGCACCGCCCCTGGGTGGCCATCGCCTACTACGTGGTGCTCGCCGGCTGGACGCTGGGCACGCTGCGCTGCGTGGCGAACGCCGCGAGCTGCGCCACGTGGTTCCTCGTCGTCGATCTGGCCGTCGCCCTCGTGGGCATCCTGCTCACCCCTGTCGCCGACGCGCACCAGCGGATCGTCGACGGCGGCCCGACGCTGCCGTCCATATGGACCGCCGGCGCCGTCCTCGCGTACGCCATCAAGGGCGGCTGGCGCTGGGCCGCCTTCGCGTCGCTGCTGGTGGGCGTCGCCAACGTGGTGCAGCGCGGCGCCTTCAGCCGCGACACCATCCACAACGTCCTGCTGGTCTGCATCGCCTCCATCGCGATCGGATACGTGGTGGAGGTGGCCCGCGCCTCCGAGCGCACCCTGGCCCGCGCCCTGGAGATCGAGGCGACGACGCGCGAGCGCGAACGGCTCGCCCGCGACATCCACGACAGCGTCCTCCAGGTCCTCGCCATGGAGCCGCGGCGCGGCACGCGATGGGCGGCGAGGCCGCGGAGCTGGGGCGGCTGGCGGGCGAGCAGGAGGTGGCGCTGCGCACGCTGGTGGCGGGCGGCATGGTGCCCGCCTCGCGCGCCTCGGAGGACGCCTCGCAAGGCGCGCTCGTACGGGCCGTCGAGGAACCGGACGACGATACCGGCGCCGCCGACGACACGGCGCCCCGGGATCTGCGCTCGCTCCTCGCCCCGCACGCCGGGTCGAAGGTGACCCTCTCCGAGCCGGGGGCCCCGGTGCTTCTCGCGCCGCCCGTCGCGAGGGAGCTGGCGGCCGCTGTCAGTGCCGCACTGGACAATGTCCGCAGACACGCCGGGGCCGAGGCGCACGCCTGGATTCTGGTCGAGGACGAGCCGGGCGAGGTGATCGTGACGGTCAGGGACGACGGACCGGGCATCCCCGAGGGCCGGCTCGCCGAGGCCGAGGGGGAGGGGCGCCTCGGCGTCGCCCTGTCGATCCGGGGGCGGCTGCGGGACATCGGGGGCACGGCCGAGCTGATCTCGGTGCCGGGCCAGGGCACGGAAGTGGAACTGAGAGTCCCGCGCGAAGCGGCGCGGGACGCACGGGGGAAGGCGGGAAAGGCACGATGAGCGAGCAGAGCCAGGCGGAGCGGCAGAGCCAGGTGGATCAGCGGAGTCGGGTGGAGCGGCGGGAACCGGCCACCGAGGCCGGCGGGGGCGCACCCCCCCGTCAAGGTCATGGTCGTCGACGACCACCCCATGTGGCGCGACGCGGTCGCCCGTGACCTCGCCGAGGCGGGGCTTGACGTGGTCGCCACCGCCGGGGACGGCGAGCAGGCGGTCCGCCGCGCCCAGGCCGCCGTGCCCGACGTCCTCGTCCTCGACCTGAACCTCCCGCTGAAGCCGGGCGTCCAGGTCTGCAAGGAGGTGGTCGCCGCCAACCCCGCACTGCGCGTCCTGGTCCTCTCCGCGAGCGGCGAGCACGCCGACGTCCTGGAGGCCGTCAAGTCCGGCGCCACCGGCTATCTCCTGAAGTCGGCGTCGACGGAAGAGCTGATCGACGCGGTGCGCCGCACGGCCGAGGGCGACGCGGTCTTCACGCCGGGCCTCGCCGGCCTGGTCCTCGGGGAGTACCGCCGCCTGGCCGGCGAGCCCGCCGCAGGCACCCCGGACGACCCGAAGGCCCCGCAGCTCACCGACCGCGAGACGGAGGTGCTGCGGCTGGTCGCCAAGGGGCTGAGCTACAAGCAGATCGCCGAGCGCCTGGTCATCTCCCACCGCACGGTGCAGAACCACGTCCAGAACACCCTGGGCAAGCTCCAACTGCACAACAGGGTGGAGCTCGTGCGGTACGCGATCGAGCGCGGCATCGACAGGGCGGACGACGCCTGACCCCTCGTACCCTCGCATCACTCGTACGAGTGAACGCCCGTGATCAACTCCGGTCCCCCACAAGGGAATTGTCCGTACGCCCTGTCCCGGAGTGACCTGGGTCACCATTAGCGTGACGCGCGTCAGGTCAGGTCACCGAGGCGAAGGGACTTTTCCATGGGGGCCAAGAAAATTGGCGTACTGACCGGCGGCGGCGACTGCCCCGGGCTCAACGCCGTCATCCGTGGCGTCGTCCGCAAGGGCGTCCAGGAGTACGGCTACGACTTCGTCGGCTTCCGGGACGGCTGGCGCGGCCCGCTGGAGGGCGACACCGTCCCGCTCGACATCCCCGCGGTCCGCGGCATCCTGCCGCGCGGCGGCACCATCCTCGGCTCCTCGCGCACCAACCCGTTCACGGTGGAGAACGGCGTGCGCCGCATCAAGGAGAACCTCGCCAAGCACGAGGTCGACTCCCTCATCGCCATCGGCGGCGAGGACACGCTCGGCGTCGCCGCCCGCCTCACCGACGAGTACGGCGTCCCGGTCGTCGGCGTCCCCAAGACCATCGACAACGACCTCTCCGCCACCGACTACACCTTCGGCTTCGACACGGCGGTCGGCATCGCCACCGAGGCGATCGACCGCCTGCACACCACCGCCGAGTCCCACATGCGCGTCCTCGTCGTCGAGGTGATGGGCCGTCACGCGGGCTGGATCGCCCTGCACTCGGGCCTCGCGGGCGGCGCGAACGTCATCCTCATCCCGGAACAGCGCTTCGACGTCGACCAGGTGTGCGCCTGGGTCACCTCGCGCTTCAAGGCGTCGTACGCCCCGATCGTCGTCGTCGCCGAAGGGGCGATGCCCAAGGACGGCGAGATGGTGCTCAAGGACGGTACGCAGGACTCCTTCGGCCACGTCCGGCTCTCCGGGGTCGGCGAGTGGCTCGCCAAGGAGATCGAGGGGCGCACCGGCAAGGAGGCGCGCACCACGGTCCTCGGGCACGTTCAGCGCGGCGGCACGCCCAGCGCCTTCGACCGCTGGCTCGCCACCCGCTTCGGGCTGCACGCGATCGACGCGGTGCGCGACGGCGACTTCGGCAAGATGGTCGCCCTCAAGGGCACGGACATCGTCCGCGTACCGATCGCGGAGGCCACGGCCCGCCTCAAGACGGTGGACCCGGCGCTGTACGCGGAAGTCGGCGTCTTCTTCGGCTGAACCGGTCGCCGGCTGACCCGCGCGGACAGCCGGAACGCGACGGGACGGCCCCCCGGGTGCCATCCCGAAAACCGGTCAATAGACTCACATCCATGGAAATACTCGCATTTGGCGTTCAGTCCGACGAAAAGCCGCTGATGGAGAAGGCCTTCGAGGGGCACCACGACGTCCGCTGCCTCGACGTCTTCCTGAACGAGGACACCGCGCCCATCGCCGCCGGCTACGAGATCATCTCCTCCAGCGTCAACGCGACCCTGAACAACCGCGTGCTGCAGACCCTCGCCGCCGGCGGCACGCAGCTGATCGCCCAGCGCTCCACCGGTTTCAACAACATCGACCTCCAGGTCGCCGAGCGCCTCGGCCTCACCGTCGCCCGCGTCTCGTCGTACTCCCCGTACTCGGTGGCGGAGTTCGCCTGGACGCTCGCGATGGCCGTCAACCGCCGGATCGTCCGCGCCAGCAACCGGACCCGCGACTTCGACTTCCGCCTCGACGGGCTGATGGGCCGCGACCTGCGCGGCCGCACCGTCGGCGTCCTCGGCACCGGCAGGATCGGCGAGGCGTTCACGCGGATCGCGCACGGCTTCGGCATGCGCCTGCTCGGCTGGGACGCCGTGCCGAACCCCGCCTGCGTCGAGCTGGGCATGGAGTACGTCGAGAAGGACCAGCTCCTCGCCGAGGCCGATCTGGTCAGCCTGCACGTCCCGCTGCTCCCGTCGACGCAGCACCTCATCGACGCCGACGCGCTGCGGGTGATGAAGGACGACGCGATCCTCGTCAATTCCAGCCGCGGCGGCCTGATCGACACCGAGGCGCTCGTCGTGGAGCTGCGCGCGGGGCGGTTCACCGGCGTCGGCCTTGACGTGTACGAGGCCGAGGCGGGCCTGTTCTTCCTCGACAAGTCCCTGGAGGTCGTCGCGGACGACACCCTGGCCCGCCTCGTCACGTTCCCGAACGTGGTCGTCACGTCCCACCAGGCGTACTACACCGTGGACGCGGTCGCCCAGATCATCGAGACCACGGTGCGAAACGTCCTGGACTACACGGAGGGCCGCCGCTCCGAGAACGTCCTCGTCCCCGCCGTCGCCAAGACCTGACCGAGCAGCTCCCGCACGATCCGGTCCCCGCGCAGCGTCAGCACCGACTCGGGGTGGAACTGCACCCCGGCGAAGGAGGGTCCGCGCACCGCGTGCACCTCGCCGCTCGCCCCGTCCCTGCTGACCTCGATGCCGTGCGCGGCCAGCTCTGCCGCCGCCTCGTCGTCGCAGCGCGCCACGAAGCTGTTGTAGAACCCGACGGTCTCGGCACGCCCGAACAGGTCGATGCCTGTCTGCGCGCCCTGGTACGGCACTTCCTTCCGTACGATCTCCAGGCCCAGCTCCGCCGCGATCAGCTCGTGTCCGAGGCAGACGCCGAGCACGCCGTGCTCATGGGTGCCGATCACCTCCGCCGTGAGCGCGCGCAGGAACCGCATCTTCGGGTCGGTGAGGCCGGCCGGGTCCCCGGGGCCGGGCCCGAGCACGACGGGCCCCTCGTGCGCGAGCACCGCCTCCCGCAGCCCCGCCTCGTCGTACCGCCGCACGGACACCTGGAGCCCGCAGGAGCGCAGGACGTGCGCGAGCATCGCGGTGAACGTGTCCTCGCCGTCCACGACGAGCGCGTGTCCGGTCCAGCTCCTGGACCGGCTCCCGCATCCGCAGCCAGAACGGCGCGAGCCGCTCGCGCCGCCCGTCCAGGGCCGCCCTGCACGCGCGGATCGTCGGCGAGCGCGGCCCGCGCGTGATCCTCGCGGCGGCGCCCGGGCCGCACCCCCAGCGCCGCGAGCACCCCGGCCGCCTTCGCGTGCGTCTCCGCGACCTCGCCCGCCGGGTCGGAGCCGCGCACCAGGGTCGCGCCGACCGGCACGCGGAGCCTGCCGGCCGCGGAGATGTCGGCGGTGCGGATGAGGATGGGGGAGTCCAGGGTCTGCGCGCCGCCGCTGTCCCGGCCGACAAGCGCGAGGGCGCCCGCGTAATAGCCCCGCCCGCCGGCCTCGTACCGCCCGATGACCCGGCAGGCGTTCTGCACGGGCGAGCCGGTCACGGTCGCCGCGAACATCGTCTCCTTCAGCACCTCGCGCACGTCCAGCGACGACCTGCCCCGCAGCTCGTACTCGGTGTGCGCGAGATGGGCCATCTCCTTCAGCCGCGGCCCGATCACGACCCCGCCCATGTCGCCGACGGTGCACATCATCTTGAGTTCCTCGTCGACGACCATCGACAGTTCCTCGATCTCCTTGCCGTCGGCGAGGAAGGCGAGCAGGCCGTCGGGGGTCGGCCCGTCGGCCGGGTAGCGGTAGGTCCCGCTGATGGGGTTCATGACGACCGTCCCGCCCGACATCCGCACATGCACCTCGGGGCTCGCGCCGACGAGCGTGCGGTCCCCGGTGTGCACGACGTACGTCCAGTAGGCACCCCGCTCGCCCACCAGCAGCCGCCGGAAGAGCGCGAGGGCGTCCGCCCTGCCGAAGTCCGGGATCTCACCCTCGTACGTCCGTCGGATCACGAAGTTGGCGCCCTCGCCCCGCCCGATCTCCTCGCGCAGGACACGCCCCACGATGTCGGCGTACGCCGCGTCGTCCACGTCGAAGGCGCCGCCCTCGACCCGCACGTCGTGCGCGGGCAGCGCCGAGAGAGCCGCGTCGAGGGGGAGTTCGTACGTCTCCTCGGGGTTGAGGACCGTCAGGGGCGTGCCGTCGTCGCGGACGTCGAAGCCGCGCTCCCTGATCTGCCGGAAGGGCACGAGCGCGAGGCCCTCGGGGATGTCGGCGAGGCGGTCGTACGTGCCCGTCGGGCCGATGAGGACCTCGACCGTGTCGTGGTCGCGGCCCGGCGTGCGGCGGCGCAGCAGGGCGAACGGGCGGTCGTCGGAGAGGAGGTCCGACAGGCGGTCGTGGTGGGGCATGGGTGCTGTTCCTTCTCACTCGGAGAGGAACGGCCCGGCCCCGGAAAGCCCGGGAAACACAGAAGGCCGCCCCTCGGGCGGCCTTCGCGAGTCTGTGGGTACGCGCAGTCAGTGGGCCGCCGGATGAGCGGGCCACCACCAGTTTCGAGTCGTCGTCTGCGCGTGCATGTGCGGCACCCTAGCGCATCATCAGCAGGTCGAGGCCCTCGTCGAGATACGCGCCGAGCTCCTCGCCCGCCGGCACCACGGAGGGCACCGCGTGGCCGAGCTGGGTGTGGCCCAGGTAGACGCTGTACGCGAGCAGGCCGCGGCGGCGCGCCTCCGCCGCCGGGAAGCCGAGCCCGGCGAACAGCTCGGCGACATAGGCCAGGCGGCGCTCGGTGACCTTCCGCAGGGCCGCCGCCACCTTCGGGTGCTCGGCCGTCGCCAGCAGGGTGACCTCCAGGGAGCCGGACGCGGCGGCGGTGATCGCCTCCGCGAAGAGCAGCCGGATGCGCCTGCGGACGTCCGGCTCGGCCTCCACGTGGCTGATCATCCCCTCGGTGTGGAGCTGTGCCCAGCGGTCCAGGGCCGCCTCGATGAGCGCGTCACGGTTGGCGAAGTGCCAGTAGAAGCTGCCCTTGGTGGTGCCGAGGCGGACCGCGAGCGGCTCCACGGCGACGGCCGCGAGGCCTCCCTCGCCGATCGCCGTCAGCGCCGCGTCCGCCCAGTCGTCGGCGGTCAGCCGGGGCTTCGCCGGGGTCGTCTTCCGCTGCCGTTGCACCATGTCCATACGGTACCGTACGGTGACCATACGCCAGCGTATGGAGGTACGGCATGGGTGTCGTGCGCAACGAACACGAGCGGCTCTTCGAGGCCCCGGCGGAGGTGGTCGGCGCGCTCATCGACCGGCTCTCCGCAGAGGACGACCCGATCTTCCCGGCCCCGCAGTGGGCCCCGATGACCTTCGACCGCCCCCTGGGCGTGGGCGCGACCGGCGGCCACGGCCCGGTCCGGTACGCCGTCACGGAGTACGGACCGGGCCGCCGCGTCCGCTTCGCCTTCACCCCGCCGGACGAGGGATTCCACGAGCTCACGGTCGAGCCGCGCGGGGAGGGGCGCTGCCTCGTGCGCCACGTCCTGGAAACGCGGCAGCGCGGGCTCGACCGGCTCCTGTGGCCGACGGCCGTCCGGCCGGTGCACGACTCGATGATGGAAGAGCTGTTCGACAACATCGAGCGCGCGGTGACGGGCGGCTGCGCCCGGCCCGTGCGCTGGTCGCCCCGGCTCCGCCTGCTCAACAGGCTCTGGTGGCCGAGGCCCCGGACCGTCGAGGTGCCACCGGAGGCGCGCCTGCTCCGGGCCGCCGTGGCGGGCCCCTGCTACCAGGACGCGTACCGCATGGACATGCGCGCCGGCCTGCCCCGCGACCCCGGCGCGTGGCCCGGCGTCCTGCGCGACGCCTTCCCGGTCGTCGCCCGCGAGGGCGGCGAGCTGCTGATGGACGTGAACACGGCGGGGCTGACGGCCCGCGCCTCGATCCTGGTCGACGAGCGGCACGTCACCCTGAGCACAGCCGTGCGAGCGGACACCACGTACGCACGGCTCTACTGGGGCGCCGTCCGGCTCGCCCACCCCTTCATGGCCCGCCTGATGCTGCGCCGCGTCCACCACCGCGGGCTCTCCCTCGCGGCCCCGAGCGCCGGCGAGCGGGCGGCGGCGGCCCCGCGCTCTTCCGCGTCTGCTCCGTCTCACTTGGTGAGCGGGTGAATGGACGCCGCGTCCGACCCCGTAATGTTGACGAGGTGACCGTGAACGCTAAGACCACCGCTACCGGTGGCAACACCTGGCGAAACCTGCCCGCGGCGCAGCAGCCCGAGTACCCCGATGCCGAGGCTCTGCGCGATGTGATCGCGGACCTCGCGTCGTATCCCCCGCTCGTCTTCGCGGGCGAGTGCGACCAGCTGCGCGCCCGACTGGCCTCTGTCGCCAAGGGAGAGGCGTTCCTGCTCCAGGGCGGCGACTGCGCCGAGGCCTTCGACGCCGTCTCGGCCGACCACATCCGCAACAAGCTGAAGACGCTCCTCCAGATGGGCGCCGTCCTCACGTACGCGGCCTCCGTGCCCGTCGTGAAGGTGGGCCGCATCGCGGGGCAGTACTCCAAGCCGCGCTCCAAGCCGACCGAGACCCGCGACGGCGTGACCCTGCCGACCTACCGCGGCGACTCCGTCAACGGCTTCGACTTCACCGAAGAGGCCCGCATCCCGGACCCCGAGCGCCTGAAGCGGATGTACCACGCCTCCGCCTCCACGCTCAACCTGGTGCGCGCCTTCACCACCGGCGGCTACGCCGACCTGCGCCAGGTGCACGCCTGGAACCAGGACTTCGTGAAGTCGTCCCCCTCCGGCCAGCGGTACGAGCAGCTGGCCCGCGAGATCGACAACGCCCTGCACTTCATGCGGGCCTGCGGCACCGACCCGGAGGAGTTCAAGACCGTCGAGTTCTACGCCTCCCACGAGGCGCTGCTGCTCGACTACGAAGGCGCGCTCACCCGCGTCGACTCCCGCACCGGCCGGCTGTACGACACCTCGGGCCACATGGTCTGGATCGGTGAGCGCACCCGGCAGCTGGACCACGCGCACATCGAGTTCGCCTCGCAGATCCGCAACCCGATCGGCGTCAAGCTCGGCCCGACGACGACGGCCGAGGAAGCGCTCCAGTACATCGAGCGCCTCGACCCCGACCGCGAGCCCGGCCGGCTGACCTTCATCGTCCGTATGGGCGCCGACAAGGTCCGCGACAAGCTGCCCGAGCTGGTCGAGAAGGTCACCGCGTCCGGTGCGACCGTCGCCTGGATCACCGACCCGATGCACGGCAACACCTACGAGGCGGCCTCCGGCCACAAGACCCGCCGCTTCGACGACGTGCTCGACGAGGTCAAGGGCTTCTTCGAGGTCCACAAGGCCCTCGGCACGCACCCGGGCGGCATCCACGTCGAGCTGACCGGTGACGACGTCACGGAGTGCGTGGGCGGCGGCGACGAGATCTTCGTCGACGACCTCCACCAGCGCTACGAGACGGCCTGCGACCCGCGGCTCAACCGCAGCCAGTCGCTCGACCTGGCGTTCCTGGTGGCGGAGATGTACCGCGACCAGTAGATCTTCGGCAGTACGTACGAGTGGGGCGCGGATCTGTGATCCGCGCCCCACCGGCGTACGGGGGCTTTCGTGGGCCCGAGGTCCTGGGTAAGGTTAGGTTAGCCTCACCGATCAATCGGGACGGCGCCACCGATGAGTCCTGTCCGTCCTGCCTTTTCTCCGGGAGGTGAGCCGCGTGTACGTCTGCAACTGCTTCGGGGTCACCGAGGCACAGGTGAAGAAGCACGCGGCGGACGGTGCCTGCACCCCCCGCCAGATAGCGTCGGCCTGCAAGGCGGGCACGGACTGCGGTTCGTGCGTACGACGCATCCAGGCGCTGCTCGGCCGGGGCGCGTGCCCGCGCCGGGAGCTGGTGGACCAGGGCGAGCCGGTGCTCGCCGCCCTGGACGAGGCCGCCTAGCCCGCTCGGGGGACGCCGGCTAGCCCTCCGGCTGCTCGATGAGCTGCGCGAGGTAGAGCGGCTCACCCAGCTTCTCGACCAGCTCCAGCTGCGTGTCGAGATAGTCGATGTGGTGCTCCTCGTCCGCGAGGATCGACTCGAAGATGTTCGCCGACGTGATGTCGCCCTTGGCGCGCATCACCTCGATCCCGCGCTTGAGGCGGTCGATCGCCTCCACCTCGACCTGCCGGTCCGCCTGGAACATCTCGGTGACGGTCTGGCCCACGCGCACGTGGAAGAGCCGCTGATAGTTGGGCAGGCCGTCGAGGAAGAGAATCCGGTCGGTCAGCACCTCCGCGTGCTTCATCTCGTCGAACGACTCGGCCCGGGTGTACTTGGCGAGCTTCGTCCAGCCGAAGTTCTCCTGCATCTTGGCGTGGAGAAAGTACTGGTTGATCGCCGTCAGCTCGGCGGTCAGCTGCTCATTGAGAAATTCGATGACCTCGGGGTCGCCCTGCATCGCAAAGGCTCCTTCCAACGGTGACTGGGCAGGTAGCGGGCATCCTTGCACCGGTGTTCGGAGGCCGTCCAGTAAGTGCACGCTTAGTAGGAGTTGCCCGAATCCGCATCTGTCAGACTTCGTCTGGTCACGCCTACTGTTCCCCGTCTGTCAGGATGGAGTCATGGGTCAGCCGGCGGAACGCGCATCTCGACAGGCAGCGGAGCCGGAGCTTCCGCCGGGTCAGCGGCTGCAGCGCGGCTGGCCGGTGACGCACTACGGTCCGGTGCCGAAGTTCCGCCCGGAGCGCTGGGAGTTCAGGGTCTTCGGGGCCACCGCGGACGGCGAGAAGCACTGCTGGACCCACGAGGAGTTCTCCGCCCTGCCGTACACCACGGTGGTCGGCGATCTGCACTGCGTGACGAAGTTCAGCATGCTGGGCGCCGAGTGGGGCGGAGTGGCGGCCCGTACGCTCCTGGAACTCGCGCCGCCCGCCGCCGACGCCACCCACGTCATGGTCTGGGCCGAGTACGGCTTCAGCTCCAATCTGCGGATGGCCGACTTCGCCTCCGACCGCACGATTTTCGCCACCCACAAAGGCGGCGAACTGCTCACCGCCGAGCACGGGTTCCCGCTGCGGCTGGTGGTCCCGCACCTGTACGCGTGGAAGGGCCCCAAGTGGGTCCGCGGCGTCGAGTACATGACCGCCGACCGCCGCGGCTTCTGGGAGGAGCGCGGCTATCACAACGTCGGCGACCCCTGGCGGAGCAGCGCTACTCCTACCAGGAAGAGCCCGGGGACGGCCCCGAGCTCTAGCCCGTTCCTCCGGCGTCGCCGCTGGTCAGTGGTGGTACTTATGGACGACGGCATGCCCCTTGCCGCGGCCGATCAGCCACTTGTTCACCGGGGTCGTGACCACGAACGCGGCGGCCAGCGCGATGGCGAGGATCGACCAGAACATCGGGTCGGACAGATGCGCGTCCATCCCGCCCGGCCACAGGGCGATCACGCCGTTGTCGATCAGTTCCATCACGGCGATGGAGAGGGTGTCGGCGGCGAGCGCGACCCGGAACGCTGTCCTGAAATCGACGCCCGCCTTGAGGATGCCGCGCAGCGTCAGGGCATAGCCGAAGACGAAGGCCAGGACGATTGCCAGGGCCATCGTCGGTACGTTGCCCCAGCCGAGCGCGGTGCCGATGACCATGCCGAGCACCTCGCCGATGGCGCAACCGGTGAGGCAGTGGAGGGTGGCCTGTGCGGCCGTGCGCCAGCTGACCTTGCCGGTTCCGCCGTGGTGGCCGTGGTCATGGCCGTGGTGTGCGTGCTCGGCGTGTGTGTCGTGCTGCATGGGAGCCCCCAACGTCGGACAACGGTTCCTGCCGCCTGACAGGCACCGTATACCCCCCGGGGGTACTCTTCAAGTGTTTCCTAGACGCTCCTGAGCCCCTTCAGCCGTGCCACGTCCGCCGCGTGCCCGTCCTTGCCGCCCGGTGTCTCGATGACCAGCGGCACGCCCTCGGTGGCCGGGTGGAGCATCAGCTCGCGGAACGGCTCCTCGCCGATGTGGCCGGTGCCGATGTTCTCGTGGCGGTCCTTGTGGGCGCCGGCGATGTCCTTGGAGTCATTGGCGTGCACGAGCTTCAGGCGGCCCTCGCCGACCGTGTCCAAGAGGAGGTCCAGGGTCTGCTTCATGCCGCTCGGGCCCGTGAGGTCGTGGCCGGCCGCGAAGATGTGGCACGTGTCGAGGCAGATGCCCAGCTTGGGATGGGCGTCCAGCGCCTCGAAGTACGGGCCGAAGTCCCAGGTCCGGGAGCAGAGCGAGGCGCCCTGGCCGGCCGTCGACTCCAGGAGCAGGAACGGGTCGTCGTCGTGCGTCAGCTCGTCCAGCAGCGGCAGCACCAGCTCGCGCACCTGCTTGAGGGCGACCCCCCGGTCACGGCCGCCGGTCGCCGAACCGGTGTGCACGACGACCCCGAGCGCGCCGATCTCGCGGCCCCGGCGCAGCGAGTGCCGCAGGGAGTCCACGGACTTCTCGGCGGTCGCCTCGGTGTGCGAGCCGAAGTTGATCAGGTAGGGCGCGTGCACGTACGCGGGGATGTTCCCGGCGGCGCAGGCCGCGCGGAACTCCTCGTCCTGCTGCGGATTGCCGGGCGGGGTCGCCCAGCGCGCGGGTTGGCTACGAAGACCTGGACGGCCTCGGCGCCGAGGTCACGGGCGTACGACAGTCCGACGGAGGCGAGGCCGCCGGCCACGGGGACGTGGGCGCCGACGGGGTTGCGGGACGCGGCGCCCGAGGACGCCGTACGGGGGGACTTGTTGCTGCTCACGCCGTCAAGGGTGGCACGCGGCCGGGGCCGGGCGGGCACCACCGCGGGGTGGGATTGGTCATGGGCCCAAAGGCCCTCACCGGCTCCCCGGGGCCGCCCCGGGGAGCGGGGTCAGCGGATCTCGATGGTGATCGTCGACCCCTTGGGGGCCTCGTCGCCGCCGTCCACCGACTGGTCCTTCACCGTGTCCCCGAAGAGGCCGAGCAGACCGCGGTCCTTGTCCACCGAGAAGCCCTTCGCCTCCAGCTTCGCCACGGCGTCGTCGACGCTCATCCCGGTCACGTCCGGGACCTCGACCATCGGCGGGCCCTTGGAGATCGTCAGCGTGACCGTGTCCCCCTCGGCGAGGGACTCGCCCTCCATGGGGTCCTGCTTGGCGACGGCGCCCTTGTCCTCGTCCGAGGTGACGCGGGCCGACTTGATCTTCACCTTGAGTCCGGCGTCCTCCAGGTCCGCGACGGCGTCGGCCTCGGACTCGCCCACGACGTCCGGGACCTCGACCTCACGGCCCTTGCTGACGACGAGGGCGACGGCCGAGTCGGCCTTGCGCGTGAAACCGGCCCGCGGGTCGGTGCTCACCACGGAGCCCTTCGGGATGTCGTCGCTGAAGGCCTTGGTGACCATGCCGGGGGCCAGGCCGGCGTTCTTCAGCTCCTTCTTCGCCTCGGCGAGCGGGATGCCCTTGACGTCCGGCACCTTCACCTTCTCCGGGCCCCGCGAGATGGTCAGCGTCACCTGGTCGTTCTGCCGGATGCGCTCGCCCGGCGCGGGATCGGTCCCCATGACCGTGCCGCGCTTGTCGGTGTCGCTGTACTCGCGCTTGACGTCCTTGACGTCGAGGCCGGCCTCCTCCAGGCGCTTCTTGGCCTGCGCCTCGGTCTTCGCCAGGAGCGGCGGCACCTCCGTGAACTGCCCGGAGTTGATGTACCAGACGCCCGCGCCGAGGCCGAGGGCCAACAGCACGGCGGCGACCACCGCGACCGTGCGGCGGCGCGGGTCGAACCGGCCGCGCCGGACCGTGCCCGGGCGGGCGGCGCGGGCGGTGGGGGCGTCAGGACACTCGTGCGGTTCAGCGCGTCCTGGCCTTCGCCTCCGCCGTCGCCGTCCGGGGCGGGCAAGCGGGAGCTGCGCGAGTCCGCCGCGCGCGGGATCACGCTCGTACGGTCCTCGGAGTTGTCGTGCTCGCCGTGCTCCGCCGCGCGCGCCTGGGGCGGCACCGCGTCCAGCTGCTCCTCGCTGAGGGCGGCCCGCGCCTCGCGCAGCTGGGCGAGGAGGGCCACCGCGTCGTGCGGGCGGACCTCGGGGGTGCGGGCGGTGGCGGAGGCGACCAGCTCGTCCAGGACGAAGGCGAGCCCCGGCACGGCCGCCGACGGGGCCGGCACGTCTTCGTTGAGGTGCTGGTAGAGCACCTGGGCGGGGGAGTCCCCGGAGTGCGGCTTGGCGCCGGTCAGCATTTCGTAGAGCACGACGCCGCACGCGTACACATCCACGCGCGTGTCCGCCGTGCCGTGCTCGATCTGCTCGGGAGCGAGGTAGGAGACCGTGCCGAGGACAGTGCCGGTCGTGTTCGTGACGGTGTCCACCGCGCGGACGAGCCCGAAGTCGGCGACCTTGACCCGGCCGTCGTCCCCTATCAGGACGTTCTCGGGCTTCATGTCGCGGTGCACGAACCCGGCGCGGTGCGCGGCGCCGAGCGCGGCGAGGACCGGCTCCAGGATGTCGAGCGCCGCCCGCGGCTGGAGCGCGCCGCGCTCGCGCAGGACGTCGCGCAGCGTGCAGCCCGCCACGTACTCCATCGCCAGGTAGACGTACGCCCCGTCGGTGCCCTGGTCGAAGACACCGACCACGTTCGGATGGGAGAGGCGGGCGACCGACTTCGCCTCGCGGATGAAGCGCTCCACGAAGGAGGCGTCGGCCGCCAGCGTGGGGTGCATCACCTTGAGCGCGAGCACGCGGTCGAGGCGGGTGTCCACGGCCCGGTAGACCGTGGCCATCCCGCCGACCGCGATGCGCCCCTCGATCCGATAGCGGCTGTCGAGCAGCTGCCCGACGAGGGGGTCCTGAAGGGTCGTGTCCACGCAGGGGAGTCTACGAGCCGCCACCGACACCCCGTCCCGCCAGGGCGTACTGCAGCCGAGCTGTGACAGGCGGCGGGCGCCCCCGCACGGCCCTCAGAAGGCGGGCCGCTCCGGGTCCAGCCGTGCCATGCCCTCCGCGGGGGACGAGGCCTCCGCGAAGTGGCGGCGCGGGATGCGCCCGGCGCGGTACGCGAGGCGGCCCGCCTCGACGCCGTGCCGCATGGCCTCCGCCATCAGGACCGGCTCCTGCGCCCGCGTCACCGCCGAGGCGAGCAGCACCCCCGCGCACCCCAGCTCCATCGCGAGCGTGGCGTCGGACGCCGTGCCCGCCCCCGCGTCCAGGATGACCGGCACGCGCGCGTGCTCGACGATCAGCTGGAAGTTGTGCGGGTTGCGGATGCCGAGCCCCGAGCCGATGGGGGAGCCGAGCGGCATGATCGCCGCGCACCCCACGTCCTGGAGCCTGCGGGCGAGGACCGGGTCGTCGTTCGTGTACGGAAGGACCGTGAAGCCGTCGTCGACGAGGGTCTCGGCGGCGTCCAGGAGTTCGATCGGGTCGGGCAGCAGCGTCCGCTCGTCCGCGATCACCTCCAGCTTCACCAGGTCCGTGCCGAGCGCCTCGCGCGCGAGGCGGGCGGTGAGCACGGCCTCCCCGGCGGTGTAACAGCCCGCGGTGTTCGGCAGGACGCGGATGCCGAGCCGGTCGAGGACGGAGAGCACCGAGCCCTGCACGCCGGGGTCCAGGCGCCGCATGGCGACCGTGGTCAGTTCGGTGCCGGACGCGACGAGGGAGCGTTCCAGGACATCGAGGCTGGGCGCCCCGCCCGTACCCATGATCAGGCGCGAGGAGAGCGTGAGCCCGCCGAGGACGAAGGGGTCGTCTGCCATGGTCCGATCAGCCTCCCTGGACGGCGGTGAGCACTTCGACGCGGTCGCCCGCGGCGAGCACGGTGTCGGCCCACCGCGCGCGTGGGACGACGGTTTCGTTGAGGGCGGCGGCGACACCGGAGTGCGCGGCGGTGAGAGTGGCGACGAGGGCGCCGAGCGTGGTGCCCGAGGCCACGTCACGCACCTCTCCGTTGACGGAGACGGCGAAGGGCGCACTCGGCGTATGCGGCATATCCGGTGTACTCGGCGTGCTCATGCGGGCTGCTCCGTGAACGACTGCGTGGCGAACGGCTGCGTAGGGGGTACGAGGGGCGGCTCGGTGAAGCGGCGCGGGGTGAAGGGGCGTGCCTCGTCGGGCAGCTCACCCGTGGTCAGCGCATGCGCCATAACGTCACCGGTCAGGGGCGTCAGCAGGACGCCGTTGCGGTAGTGCCCGGTGGCCAGCTGGAGCCCGGGCAGCCGCGTCGGGCCGAGCAGGGGCGCGTTGTCGGGGGAGCCGGGGCGCAGACCGCGCGGGTCTCGGTGAGCGGCAGTTCGGTGATGCCGGGGACCAGCTCGTGGGCGTCGCGCAGGAGTTCGTAGACGCCGCCCGCGGTGACCGTGGTGTCCCAGCCCAGCTCCTCGCTGGTGGCGCCGACGACCAGCTCGCCGTTCTCACGCGGTACGAGGTAGACGGCGCCGCCGCGCACGACCGCGCGCACGGTGCGGCTCAGGAACGGCGCGTACGCCTTCGGCACCGTCAGGCGCAGCACCTGCCCCTTCACCGGCCGGACGGACGGCAGGACGGCCTCGGGGACGCCCGCGAGGCGCCCGCTGAGGCTGCCGCCGCCAGGACGACCTGACCCGCGTGCAGCTCGGTGCCGTCGCCGAGGACGACTCCGCGGGCCCGGTCGCGTACGACGGAGAGCCGCTCGGCCCAGGCGCGGTGGAAGATCACGTCGGCCCGCTCACAGGCCACGAGGAGGGCCGCAGTGAGGCGGCGCGGGTCGATCTGGTGGTCGCCGTCGACCCGCAGCCCGCCCCGCACGCCCGGCGCGAGCATCGGCTCCAGGCGGCGGCACTCGCGCCCGCTCAGCCACTCCGACTCCAGGCCCGAGCGGCGCTGGAGGGCGTGGAGTTCGCGCAGGTGGGCGCGGTCGTCGGAGTCGAGCGCGACGGCGAGCGTGCCGCACGCGCGATAGCCGAGATCACCGACCTCACGGCCGCTCGCCGCGGCCAGCTCGGCGGCGAAGTCCGGATAGCGCCGCGCGGATTCGAGGTTGAGCGCGAGCAGCGTCTGTTCGCCGTGGTGCAGTTCGGTGACGGCGGCCAGCATGCCCGCCGCGACCTGCGCCGCGCCGCCGCCGGGCTCAGGGTCCACGACGGCGACGGAGAGCCCGCGCTGAGCGCTCCGCCAGGCCGTGACCAGGCCGATGATGCCGCCCCCCACGACGAGGACGTCCGTCGGAGTCTGCGACTCCGCCGGTGCTGTACAGGGTGGTGTACGTGGCTGCATGGGCGTCCAGCCCCTCCCTTCGCCGGCATGACCCGGATCAGGTTCGTACGGTCGGAGGCCGTCCCAGCCTCCCTCTCAGCCCGGTGCGTCCGGGCTCCCGCGAGTGCTCTGCACCGGCCACCCTAGCCCGTCGCTCCGCGCGGCAGTAGGGGAGCCACCCGGCGCACGGGCGGTGACGGTGTGTCAGAGATCTCCCCGCCCGCCTCTGAGGACGCCGCTGTCCGCCGCCCTACAGTGATCGGGTGAGCGAGCAGCAGACGCAGAGCGAGCAGCAGGGACGGACGCGGCGGCGCGGCGAGCAGGGGGAGCGGCACGTCGTCATCGTCGGTGCCGGGATGGCCGGGGTGCAGACCGCCGTGGCCCTGCGCGAACAGGGGTTCGCCGGTCCGGTCACCGTGCTCGGCGCGGAACCCCATCAGCCGTACGACAGGCCGCCGCTGTCCAAGGCGGTGCTGCTCGGCAAGGCGGAGGGCTCCGCCTTCGACATCGACTTCGAGGCGCTCGGCATCGGGCTCCACCTGGGCCGCGAGGTCACCGGGGTGCGGCCCGCGGACCACGAGCTGGACACGGCCGCGGGCCCGGTCCCCTACGACGTCCTGGTCCTGGCGACCGGCGCCGAACCGATCCGGCTGCCGGGTGCCGAGGGCGTCCCCGGCGTCCACCTCCTGCGCACCCTCGACGACGCGGCGCGGCTGCGGCCGGTGCTCGCCGCGCAGCACGACATCGTGGTGGTGGGGGCCGGCTGGATCGGCGCCGAGTTCGCCACGGCCGCGCGCGAGGCCGTGCCGTCACCGGTGGTCGCGGCCGCGGGTCGGCCGCTCGCGGGGGGCGCTGCCCGAAGAGGTCGCCGCCCCCATGGCGCTTGGTACGCGGACTGCGGAGCCGTGCTGCGCCTCCACGCGCGCGTGGAGCACGTCGAGCCGGGCGCGGCGGTCCTGACCGACGGGACCCGGCTGCCCGCCGGCGCGGTCGTCGTCGGCATCGGCGTCGCCCCGCGACGGCCTGGCTGGCCGGCTCGGGCATCGAGCTGGGCGCCCACCGGGAGGTCGTGGCCGACGACCACCTGCGCACCTCGGCGCCGCGACGTGTACGCGGTCGGCGACTGCGCCTCGTTCCCCTCGGGCCGGTACGGCGAGCGTCTGCTCGTCCACCACTGGGACAACGCCCTCCAGGGCCCGCGCACGGTCGCGGCGAACATCATCGGCGAGGAGCCCGCGGCGTACGACCCGGTGCCGTACTTCTGGTCGGAGCAGTTCGGCCGCTTCGTGCAGTACGCGGGCCATCACACGCCGGACGACGAACTGGTGTGGCGCGGTGACCCCACGGGCGCCGCGTGGTCGGTGTGCTGGCTGCGGGACGGCGCCCTGGCGGCGGTCCTCGCGGTGGGCCGCCCCAGGGACCTGGCCCAGGGCCGCAAACTGATCGAAGCGGGCACCCACCTCGACCCGACGTCGGCGGCGGACCCGTCGGTACCGCTGAAGAAGGCGGCGCTCTGACGCCCCTGAAAGGGGCGCGGGGAACTGCGCGCCCAGCCCCCACCGACCCGCACCCGATCACACGCCCCTGAACCGGGCCGGGCGCGGTGCCGTCCGCTACACGCCCCCGGCCAGAGATAGGCTGGTCCCGTGACCGAGATTGACGCAAAGACCGACGCTCTCGTCCCCGCCTGGCTCCACCTCCCCGACATCGCAGAAATGCTCGACGTCGAGGTGACGCGTGTGCGCCAGCTGGTCAAGGACGGCCAGCTGATCGCCGTACGCCGTGGTGAGAACCGGACACTTCAGGTGCCGGCCGCCTTCATCGACGGCGACAAGATCGTCAAGGGCCTCGTCGGCACCTTGACGCTCCTGAGGGACGACGGCTTCAACGACGAAGAGATGCTCGAGTGGCTCTTCACCCCCGACCCGACCCTGCCCGGCACCCCCGCGCAGGCACTGAGCGAGAATCGCGGCACGGAGGTGAAGCGCCGCGCCCAGGCGCTCGCCGTCTGAGCAGGCGCTGGTCGTCTGACTGAACACACCGTTCGGCGTGCGGGCCGCGTCACGCGCGGCCCGCACGCCCATCGACACCGGGGGGACTTCTCCATGGCCGCCGACCACCCGCGCGCCCAGCTCGCCGACGCCCGGCTCTACCTCTGCGTGGACGCCCGCAAGCGTCAGGGAGACCTCCCCGAGTTCCTCGACGCCGTCCTCGCGGGCGGCGTCGACATCGTGCAGCTGCGCGACAAGGGCATGGAGGCCGGCGAGGAGCTGGAGCACCTCCAGGTCTTCGCGACGCCGCGCGGCGGCACGGCAAGCTCCTCGCGGTGAACGACCGCGCGGACGTCGCGCACGCCATCGGCGCCGACGTGCTGCACCTGGGCCAGGGCGACCTGCCGGTCCCCGCGGCCCGCGCCGTCCTCGGCGATGACGTCCTCGTCGGCCGCTCCACGCACGCCGAGTCCGAGGCCGCCGCGGCCGCCGCCCAGGACGGCGTGGACTACTTCTGCACGGGCCCCTGCTGGCCCACGCCCACCAAGCCGGGCCGCCACGCCCCCGGCCTCGACCTGGTCCGCCACACGGCCTCCCTCGGCACGGACCGCCCCTGGTTCGCCATCGGCGGCATCGACGCGGGCAACCTCGACCAGGTGCTCGAAGCGGGCGCGCGCCGGGTGGTCGTCGTCCGGGCGATCACCGAGGCCGACGACCCGGGCGCCGCGGCGGCGGAGTTCGCCAAGCGGCTGCGTACGGCCGACTGACACCCGCTCGGCGCACCCGCCGGGCGGTGTCCGATCCGTGGACAAGAAACCGGCGAATGGGATGAAATCCACTGGTCCGGTTGGGGGAGCGCCAGGGCCTGGCTAACCTGCCGGTATGGCCTCAGGCACAGCTTCCACCAGGACTGACCGCGCGCGCACCGTGCGCGACATGCTCGCGACCGGCAAAACGACGTACTCGTTCGAGTTCTCCGCGCCGAAGACGCCGAAGGGCGAGCGGAATCTGTGGAACGCGTTGCGCCGGGTCGAGGCGGTCGCCCCGGACTTCGTCTCCGTCACCTACGGAGCGGGCGGTTCGACGCGTACCGGCACGGTCAAGGAGACCCAGCAGATCGTCGCCGACACCACGCTGACGCCCGTCGCCCACCTGACCGCCGTGGACCACTCCGTGGCCGAGCTGCGCAACATCATCGGGCAGTACGCGGACGCCGGTATCCGCAACATGCTGGCCGTCCGCGGCGACCCGCCGGGCGACCCGCTCGGCGAGTGGGTCGCGCACCCCGAGGGCCTCACCTACGCCTCCGAACTGGTCGAACTCATCAAGGAGTCCGGCGACTTCTGCGTGGGCGTCGCGGCCTTCCCCGCGATGCACCCGCGGTCGCCCGACTGGGAGTCCGACACCCGGCACTTCATCGACAAGTGCCGGGCCGGCGCGGACTACGCGATCACGCAGATGTTCTTCGACCCGGAGGAGTACCTTCGGCTGCGCGACCGCGTCGAGGCGGCCGGCTGCGCGACGCCGATCATCCCCGAGATGATGCCGGTCACCAACGTCCGCCAGCTCGACCGACTGCCCCAGCTCAGCAACGCCGTCTTCCCGGCCGCGCTGAAAGAGCGCATCCTCGCGGTCAAAGACGATCCCGCCGCTGTACGCTCCATTGGCATCGAGTTCGCGACGGAGTTCTGCGCGCGGTTGCTGGCCGAAGGCGTGCCGGGATTGCATTTCATCACGCTCAACAACTCCACGGCGACGCTCGAGATCTACGAGAATCTTGGTCTGCACCAGCAGGCTTGAACGGCAGTACCCCCGTACCCACGGGCGGCGGCCGTAGGGGAGTGGGGCGTACATGGGCTGGACGGTCCTCTACATCGCGTTCGGGTTCGTCGCGCTGTGGCTGCTCGGCGAGGTGCTGTTGCAGTACAAGGCGAGGCTGCGCTGGCGCGTGCTGGCGTTCGTGGGCTTCCTGGGCGTCGTCGTCGGTGTGGTGATGGGGTCGGTCCCGGTGATCGGGGCCGGTGCCATCGCCTTCGCCGTCGGCCAGACGTACGTGACGCTGTCGTTCCGCCGGGGCTTCTCCACCGGCTGGGCGCTCGGCGGCAAGCCCAACCTGAGCAAGCGCCGCAGGAAGCCGGCCCAGGGCGCGGCAGCGGGCGCGGCCGCCGCGCAGGAGCCGACGCTCCAGGTGTCCGACCTGGAGTTCGAGCAGACCCCGCCGCCGCCCGCGCACGCCCCCGGGGTCTACGAAACGGAGCCGCTGCCGACGACACCGGGCAGTACGGCGTCTACACCGACGCCCCGTACGCCCCACCGGCCGCGGGCGACGCCTTCCAGGGCGAAGGCGGCCAGGGCTACGACGCCGCGGCCTACACCGGCTTCGACCAGCAGAGCTACGGCTACGAGGAGACCGGCCACCAGCAGTACGCCGCGTACTCCGACCCGTACGTCGGCACCCAGACCTACGGCGCCCGGCAGAGCTACGACACCTACGGCGACCAGCAGCAGTACGCCCCGTACGGCGGCGACACCTACGGCGGCCTCGGCGAGGTGTACAACGACACCCCGCCCGGCGGCGTCTGGGTGCCGCACCAGCGCACCACCGACGAGCAGTACGGCGGTGAACTCCCGGCCGAGCAGCCCTATCCGTACCAGGACGGGCACGCCGACGGCCACAGCGGCGGCCACGACTCCGGCTACGACCCGGGCCACAACGAACAGCAGTACCGCTACTGACCCGCTGACCGCTGACCCTTCGCGGTCACTGCGAGCCGCGGAACTCCGGCCCCTCGACGATCAGTCCGGCGACCAGCGCGCCCGACATGCCCGCGTGGGGCAGGCCGCCGCCGGGGTGGCGACCAGGCCGCCGACCGCGAAGAGGCCCGGCAGACGCGTGCTGTTGGCCGGGTGCAGGAGCGAGCCGCCGGCCGCGGCGAGCGCCGGGGCGGGGACCGCGCCGCCCTCGGCGCCGGTGGCCTCCGCGATGTCCGCGGGGGTGCGCGCCTCGTGCCACAGGAGACGCTCGCGCAGGCCAGGGATCGCGGCCTCGGCACGCGAGATCACCCGCTCCACGTCGGCCGGGGAGACCTCCAGGTGTGCCGGCACCGTGACCGTGAGCGTCACCGCTTCGTGTGCGCCGTCGGGGGTCAGCTCCGGGTCGTCGGGGCGCAGCACCGTGACCGTGGGGGAGGCGGGCAGCCCGGGCCGCTCTCCGAAGAGGCGGTCCAGCTCGTCCTGACGGTCGGCCGAGTGCAGCACCGTCCGGTGCGGGGTGCCTTCGGGGCGGGCACCGGAGAGGGCCAGCAGGACCGTCAGGCGGCTGGGCATCCCGGTGCGCGCGGGCACATCACCCTCCGACCGTATGTTCACACCGGACGTCAGCCTGCTCAGAACGGTGGGTGCCACACCGGCCACCACGAAGTCCGCATCGGCCGTCGTGCCGTCGGCCAGCTCCACGCCCGCCGCCCGGCCGTCCTTCTCGACGATCCGGACCACCGCGGCGTCGAACACGAACTCGACCCGACGGGCCAGGCACCGCTCGTACACCGCCGTGGCCAGCGCGCGCAGGCCGCCCCGCACGGACCAGGTGCCGAAGGTCTGCTCCATGTACGGCAGGACGGCGTGCGCTCGCCGGGGTGGCGCGCGGGTCGAGGCCGTGCGCGAGGGCGGTCTGCTCCAGGAGCGCGGCCAGCCGGGCGTCGGCGCCCAGCTCCAGCGCGCCGATCTCACTGAGCGTGGCCGCCCGGCGCTCGCGGCGCAGCAGGCGCTTGTGGGGCACCGCGGGGTACGGCTCGCGGGCGCCGAGCACCTCCCAGTTGGGGTACAGCGGCTCTTCCAGCAGGGGGCGGCGGGTGCGGTCCCAGGTCTCCCTGGCGCGGTTCATGAACGCCGCCCAGCGGGCGCCCGCGCCGTCGCCGAGCGCCGCGTCCAGGGCCTCGCCCACGCCCGCGCGCGACGCGTTCGGCAGGTCCGTCGTGGTGCCGTCGGCGAAGACATGGCGCACGGCGGGCTCCACCTGGGCGAGCTCGACGCACTTCTCCAGGGGCTCCTTGCCGGTCTTGACGAACAGGTCGCGGTAGACCGCGGGGAGCGGGAGCAGTCCCGGTCCGGTGTCGAAGGCGAAGCCGTCCCGCTCGACGCGGCCGAGCGCGCCGCCGTACGTCCGCCCGCGTTCGTACACCACCACCCGGTGGCCCGCGACGGCCAGCCGGGCGGCGGCCGTCATGGCGCCCATCCCGGCGCCGATCACCACAATCCGTGCCATGCCACGGACTTTATCGGCCGCCACTGACAGTCACACCGCAGGCCCTCAGAGCGGGGGTGGCCCCGTCCGCCCCGCCAGCCGCTTCTCCTCGCGCCGCTGCGCCCTGCGCCGCAAGAACCTGCGGATACGGGAGACCAGGAAGCACAGCAGGAAGAGGCCGAGCAGCAGGAGCACGGCCGCGATGATCGCCGCGGCCTCCGGGTAGAACATCGCGAAGGAGATGATCCCGCCGACCCCGAGGTCCTCGGCGGTGCTCATCACGACGTTGCTGAACGGCTCCGGCGAGGTGTTGATCGCCATCCGCGTCCCGGCCTTCACCGCGTGGCTGGCCAGCGCCGTCGACCCGCCCACGGCGCCCGCGGCGAGGTCGGAGAGGGAGCCGCTCTGCCCCGCGAGGAGCGCCCCCACCACGGCCCCGGACACCGGCCGGATCACGGTGTGCACCGAGTCCCAGACCGAGTCGACATACGGGATCTTGTCGGCGACGGCCTCGCAGACGAAGAGCACACCGGCCGCGATCAGCACGTCCGGCCGCTGGAGGGCCTCGGGGACCTCGTCGCTGATCCCGGTCGCGCCGAAGACGCCGAGCAGCAGGACAACGGCGTACGCGTTGATCCCGCTCGCCCAGCCGCTGGTGAACACCAGGGGGAGTACGGACACGGACGCGATCGTAACCACTCGGGGGCCGGGCGGCCTGGGGGCGAGCCCGCATGCCTGAGTATCCGTACCTAGCCAGTGAGATGAGTACGCGCGCGGATGGGCCGCGACCTGCGGAGACGGAAGAGTGTGGGGCACGGAGAAGGACGCGGCGCCGGTACCGCCGACACGGGGCGGCGGAACGGCGCAGCGTCCTTGGCCGCTCCTCCCGCCGCCAGGCGGGAGCGAGGTACGGGGGCGACTCGGGGGAACGACCATACGGGGTCGCACGGGGACAAGAAAGCGCCGGTCCGGTGCGCCTGGAGAACAGGGGGGCACCGGACCGGCGCCGTCGTGTGGGCGTACCGGCCGCACGCGCGCGTGCCGCTCACCCGGCCCTGCAACAGCCGCGACAGGGCCGCGTGCACGTCGTCCAGGGAGCGCTCCGGCTGGAAGGCCTGCCAGTCGAGGGCGGCCACCAGCACCATGCCGACGAGGGCCGCCGCCGTCAGGGGGATGTCGATCTCGTCGCTCAGCTCGCCGTTCTCGACGCCGCCGCGCAGCACGTCCTCGACGACCGCGACGGCCTGCTGCCTGACCACCAGGAGGGTGGACTGCCAGGCGCGGTTCGTGCGCCACAGCTCGGCGACGTACAGCTGGGTGAAGGCCGGATAGCGGTTGATGAAGACGAGACCGGCCCTGATCATCGCGTCCAGGGCGTCGACCTTGCCGCCGCCGTTCTTGTCCGTCGCCTCGGCCGCGTCCTTCAGGGAGGCGGTGAGCAGGCCGACGCCGTGCCGCAGCAGCTCTTCGAAGAGGACCGATTTGCTCGCGAAGTTGTAGTAGACGGTGCCTTTCGCGACCCCGGCCCGTTCGGCGATCTCGTCGACCGTCGTCGCGGAGAAACCCTGCTCCGCGATGAGGGTGACGGCTGCCTCGTAGAGCTTCTGCCGGGTGGCCTCGCGCCGGGTGCTGACTGCGCTGCTGTCCATGGCCTTGATTCTCACAGGTCCCGCCGGGCGGCCCGGCCCTGACGTGCTCACAGGCTCAGCTCCGGGTGCAGCCGGTCCAGGGTCCACACCTGCTTGCGGTGCGCGGAGAGCGCGGTGAGCGCGAGGGCGCCCGCCGTGAAGGCCGCCAGGACCGCGCAGGCCAGCCATACGGGCGCCAGGCCGCCACCCGTGATCAGTCTGCGCAGGGCGTCCACGACGTGGCTCATCGGCAGGTAGGGGTGGACCGCGCCGAAGAAGCCGGGGCTCGTCTGCACGGGATAGGTGCCGCCCGCCGACGTCAGCTGGAGCATGAGCAGCGCGAGGACGAGGATGCGCCCGGCCGCTCCGAAGCGGGCGTTGAGCCACTGCACGATGGCCGCGAAGCACGCCGTGACCAGGAAGAGGAACGCGACCGTACCGGCCGCCCTGGCCATCTGGAGGCCGAGGCCCCAGTGCAGGACGGACATGAGGGCCACCGTCTGGAGCACCCCGAGGGCCGCCACCGGCAGCCAGCCGGCCAGCGCGATGCGCCACGCGGAGGCACCCGCGGCGAGCGCGCGCCGGTTGAGCGGCGGGATCAGCATGTACGCCACCATCGCGCCGACCCACAGGGAGAGCGGGATGAAGTAGGGCGCGAAGCCCGTGCCGTAGTTGGGCGCCTTGTGCAGTGACTGCGAGGCGAGCTGCACGGGGTCGGCCATGACGTCGGTGCGGTCGTCACGGTCCTTCTTGCCGTAGTCGGGGATCTTCTTGACGCCGTCGTGCAGACCGCCGGACAGCTTCGCGGAGCCGTCGGCCAGCTTGAACATGCCGCCCTTGAGGTCGCTCGCACCCGTCTCCAGCTTGGCGATGCCCGTGTCCAGGTCGCTCGCCCCCGTCTTGGCGGTGCCGAGGCCCGTGTGCAGCTTCCTGGCGCCGTCGGCGACCTTGTCCGCGCCCTTGTCGAGGGTGTTGATCTGGGTGATGGCCTTCTCCAGGTCGTCGTCGAGGTGCGGGGCGCGGTCGGCGAGCGCCTGCGACTTCTTCTGGAGATCGGCCAGATGCCTGTCGAGCTTCTTGACGTCGCTGTTCTGGTCCTTGATCACCTCGTTCATGTCGTCCGCGATGGTCGACACGTTCTCGGCGGCCTTCTTGGCCTCCTTGAGCTGCGGGCAGGCCGGGTCGGGGACGGGGGCCTGCTCGCAGCGGTCCGTGTAGAGCCTCCCGATGACCTTGGAGCCCTTCTCGGCGCCCGCCGCGGCTTTCGGGGCGAGCTTGACCCAGGTGCCGAGATTGCGGCGCATCGCCTTGGAGGAGTCGGCGACCAGCTGGGCCGTGTCCCCGATGGTCTTGCCGTCGTCCTTGAGGAAGGGCCGTACTTTCTCCGCGGTGCCGTTGACCTTGTCGGCGAGCCTCTGCGTGCCGTCCGCCACCCGCTTGGCGCCGCTCTTCAGGTCGCCCGCGCCCTTGTGGAGCTTCTTCACGCCCGCGGCCAGGTCGCCGCTGCCGTCCTTGGCGTCCCCGAGGCCCTTCGCGAGGTCCGTCGTGCCCTTCTTCGCCTTGCCGATGCCGCCGTCGAGCTTGTCGGCGCCCTCGGCGGCCTTCTGCGTCTTGTCGTGGATGTCGGAGAAGGAGATGAAGATCTTGTCGAGGAAGGAGCGCGAGGCCTTCGTGGACGCGGCCCTGCGCACTTCGGAGAAGACCGTCCGCGAGATCTGCCCGACGATGTAGTTGTTGGCGTCGTTCGTACGCACCCGCAGAGCGCCCGTCTCCGGAGAGTCCCCTGAACTCGACGCGATGCGCTTGCTGAAGTCCGGCGGCATGGTCAGCGACAGGTAGTAGGTGCCCTCCTCGACACCCCTGCGCGCCTCGGCGTCCGTGACCTCGTGCCACTCGAAGGTCTTGCTGTCGCGCAGCTTCTCGACGAGGGAGTCGCCCGCCGCGAGCTTCTTGCCCTGCGCGGTGGCCCCCTTGTCCTCGTTGACGAGCGCCACGGGGATGCGGTCCAGACGGCCGTACGGGTCCCAGAAGGAGCACAGGTACAACGCGCCGTACAGCAGGGGCAGCACCAGGAGCGCCACGAGCGCGGCGCGCGGCAGCCTTCCCCTGCCGAAGCGCCTGAGTTCAAGCGCGGCGAGCTTCGGCGAGCGCATCCGCCGTCTCCTTGTCGTCGTCGGTGCGGTGCGGTTCCTGGTCCGTTTCCTGGCCGCCGGTGCGCACCACGACCGCGCCCTCAGGCGCCTCGCTGCACACCGCCACGACGGTCGTCCCGCCCTCGGCGAGGGAGTGCAACAGCTCCCAGGCCTCGGCCCGTTCGGCGTCCGAGAGCTTGAGGTCGGTGTCGTCGACGCCGAGGACGCGCGGCCGCCGATCAGCGCCAGCGCCACGGACAGGCGCAGGGCCTCCAGCCGTTCCAGGTCGCGTACGGAGGTCCGCCGCCCCTTGGGCAGCGACTCCAGGTCCAGCTCCGCGGCGGCCAGCGCGGCCTCGACGCGCGACCGCGTCTCGGCCGCCCGCTCGCGCGCCGCCTCAGCAGTCCCCGCAGCGGCCCGCCGAACCGCCGCTCCAGCAGTGCCCGTTCGTGCAGGTGCTCCGCGACGGTCAGGGCCGGTTCGAGGTCGGTGACGCCCGGTACGGGCCCGAGCCCGCTGATCCGGCGCACCGCCGCGAGGTGCTCGGGCAGTTGGTGGCGTCCCACGCGCGCGTGGCCCTCGGTGGCGCGCATACGTCCCGTCAGGGCGAGCAGGAGACAGGTGCGGCCCGACCCCGACGGGCCCTCCAGCGCGATCAGCGACCCGGGCTCTGCCTCGAAGGTGACGCCGCGGAACGCCCAGCCGCGCGGCCCCTTGAGCCCGAGCCCCTCGGCGGTGACGGCGGCTCCGGGCGCGCCGTCGGTCCGGTCATCGTGCACAGTTCCCCGCCCCTCTGGTGAACCTCTTTTGAACTGACCAGTCAGTTCAAAAATAGGCCCGAACCCACGATCGAGGCAAAGGCGCAGGTCAGAGCCGATTGTCAGTGGTGTGCCCCACGATGGGTACATACGGCCACCGTGCCGTCACACGACGACAGGAGGTTCGTCATGGCCAGCACTCCCGCAGCAGCCGCACGTCGGCACCGCGCCGTCGGCCCTGCACCCTCGACCGCCGGCCCGGCGAGCGATGTCCACCCCGTCCTGCGCCGCGCGACCGCCCCGCCCGCCGCACTCGAACTGATCACCCAGGCCCACGCCGGGATCGACGAGGCCGCCCGTCTGGACGCCCCGAACGAGCGCTATGCCACCGCCCACCTCGCCGCCCTGCGCACCGCGGCCGCCGTCCTGGCCGCGCGCGGGCGCCCCGAGACGACCCCGCGCCGCACGCAGCGCATCCGCAGCGCCTGGGAAGTCCTGCCCGAGATAGCCCCCGAACTGACCGAGTGGAGCGCGCTGTTCACCGGGGGCCGCCCGCCGGGCCCGCGCCGAGGCGGGAATTCAGGGAGCCGCCACCGCCCGCGACGCCGACGACCTCCTCCGTGACGTGGCGATGTTCCTGCGCCTGGTCGAGCGGATGCTGGTGCTCCAGCCCGTGCTGCCCCAGGCGAGGCAGGAGCCGCCGGACGCGAGCTGACCGCGCATCCGCGCCCCGGGACGGGTGCCCGGGCACCGCGCGGCAGGCAATAGGGTGGGGGAGATCGCACCCCACGCGCCGAGGAGTCAACTGCCGTGTCGGACCCGATGCGCCCGCCCGCCTCCCACCACCACGCTCAGACGGCGTCGCCGCGCTCGGACTCCCCCCGTCCCCGCGCCTCGCTCCGTACCGCCGTGGTCTGGGACGTCCTGAAGGAGGCCCTCGACCGCCGCGTCGAGGTCACGGGCCGCCAGTCGCGCACCGAACTCGACGTGCTCGACACCGGAGGCGGCAGCGGCAACTTCGCGGTGCCCGTCGCCCAGCTCGGCCACCACATCACCGTCGTCGACCCCAGCCCCAACGCCCTGTTCGCCCTGGAGCGCAGGGCCGCCGAGGCCGGGGTCGCCGACCGCGTGCGCGGCGTCCAGGGCGACGTGCTCGGCCTCTTCGATGTCGTCGAGCGCGGCGGCTTCGACGCCGTCCTTGCCGAGCGTCCTGGAGTACGTGGACGACCCGGCCGAGGGCGTACGCCTCGCCGTCGACGCGCTGCGCCGCCCTCCGGAGTGCTCAGTCTGCTCGGCGCCGGACTCGGCGGCGCCGTGCTCGCGCGCGCTCTCGCCGGCCACTTCAAGGAGGCCCAGACGGCGCTGACCGACCCGGCGGGCCGCTGGGGCGCGGGCGACCCCGTGCCGCGCCGGTTCACCGCCGACAGCTCACCGAGCTGGTCGAGGCCGCGGGCGTGCGCGTCGACGCCGTGCACGGTGTGCGGGTCTTCGCGGACCTCGTCCCCGGCGTCCTCGTGGACACGGAGCCGGGCGCCCTGGACGCCCTGCTCAAGCTGGAGGCAGCCGCCGCCGAACTGCCCGCCTTCCACTCCGTGGCCACCCAGCTGCATGTGCTCGGTGAGGCACGCGGGCCGCAAGGTGGCGCGGCGGCCTGAGGTGCGGCCGTGGCCGCCCCGCTGATCAGGGGCGCAGCCGCACATGGAGTACGCCACAGGACCCCCGAACGGGCTACTGGCGCCGTATGATCGAAGGACACCGTTCGGCATGACGGTTCGGCCGCTGGGGAATGCACGCTTCAGCGAGCCGGAGCGCTGTGAAGGTCCGGTTTGGCGAAGTTGGCGCAGAGGGGCGGGTTTCACGGGGGCGATTCCCTGCCTATCCTGAAGGGGACCCCCGGTCGCCCCGGCGACTGCACGATGAGGAGGACTCCGTGCCGCTCTCGGAGCACGAGCAGCGCATGCTCGAGCAGATGGAGCGAGCGCTGTACGCCGAAGATCCCAAGTTCGCGACAGCGCTTGAGGGAAGCGGGCTGCGTACGTACACCCGGAAGCGGGTCTACCAAGCGGTCGTGGGCTTCCTGGTGGGCATCGCCCTTCTCATGGCCGGAATGGTCGCCCAGCAGATCTGGATCAGCGTGGTGGGGTTTCTCGTCATGCTGGGCTGCGCGGTGCTCGCCGTCACCGGTTGGCGCAAGGCCCCGAAGCCGGGCGAGCAGCCCGCCGGCGCGGCCGCCGCGCAGGATGGGCCCCATGTCCGCAGCAGACAGACGAGGCAGCGTCGTTCCGTCATGGACCGCATCGAGCAGCGGTGGCAGCGCCGCCGCGACGAACAGCAGGGCGGTCAGTGAGCTTCGGCCCGGCAAGGCCGAGCAAACAGACTTGATGAGTGTGTGTAAGGGGTGACCGCCCAGGCGGTCACCCCTTACACATATGTCCTCACCCCTCCTGCGAGGCCCGCCGCGGCAGCCGGCGCGTCAGCGCCGCCCACCGCTTGGCGGCCCGCTCACTCCAGCGATCGCTGAACACCGTCCAGCGGTCCGAGACCGCCCACACCACCCGTGCGGCCGAACGCGGCGCGAGCGTCGCCCGCAGCCGGGCGGAACGGGTCGACGTGGCGTGCAGCCCTTCCCGTATCCGCCGGACGTCCTCCGCCAGTCCTGTCGCCGGAAGCCGCGGGCTCGGGGCGTACAGCACCTGCTCCACGGCGGTCGCCACCCGGTGGACGGCCTCCGCTGGACCAGAGGGCAGTCGGCCGATGCGGACGATCCGTGCGGCGGCCGTGCGGGGGGTCTGTGACTCGTCCGGCTCAATGCCGTGGTCCCAGGCTGTGTCGATCACTTCCAGCCAGGCGGCCATGGTCCTGGCGACGGCGTCCGTCGGCATACGGCCACCGGGGCCCAGCCGCGCCGACCGCAACCTGGTCCGCCACAGCACCGGCAGCAGGGGCACGGCGACGACGAGCAGCGCCGCCAGGGCCACCAGGACGATCATCCCGAGCGGCGGCCCGTCACCGCCCGACCCGGCCGCGACCTCGGGTGCGGCGCTCGCGCAGCCGCCCTGCCTGCGCAGGTCGGGCGGGCAGGAGTCGGACGCCGAGGGCGCCGCGGACGGCTCCGCGGAGCGGGACGGCTCCGGGGTGTCCGGGTCGCTCGCGTCCCCCGAGGGAACGTCGGAGCGGGTGTACTCGGGCACCGTGCCCCGGCTCGGCGTCGGCTCGAAACGGGTCCAGCCCACGCCCTCGAAGTACAGCTCGGGCCAGGCGTGCGCGTCCCGCAGCCCGACCGACATCGTGCCGTCGGCCCGCGCGGAACCCGGCGTGAAGCCCACCGCGACGCGCGCCGGGATGCCGAGCGTGCGCGCCATGGAGGCCATCGCGAAGGAGAAGTGGACGCAGAACCCTTCCTTCTGCTTGAGGAACTTCTCGATCGCCGCGGGCCCGCTGCCCGCCCGCACCTGCGTGTTGTACGTGAACCCGCCGTCGGAGGCGAAGTAGTCCTGGAGCTTGATCGCCTGCTCGTAGGGGTTCGCGGAGCCCTTGGTGACCCGGCGGGCCGTGTCCGCGACCAGCCGCGGCAGCGAGTCCGGCACCTTGGTGAACTCTTTCCGCAGGTCAGCGGGGGGCGAGGGCGCGTTCGCCAGCTGCTTGGCCGTGGGCTCCACGACCAGGCTCTTGACCTGGTAGCTCGCGCCGCGCGTGGTCTGGCCCCGGTCGCCGACGAGGGCGCGGCCCACCGGCTCGTACCGCCAGCGGCCGCCGATCTCCACCTGGCTGGCCGGGAAGGGCATCGGCAGCCAGTTCTGCGCGTAGCCGTCGGCGGCGGAGAGGTTCGTCTGGATCTCGGTCCTGCGGACGTCGGGGAGCAGCCCCTGTGGGGTCGGCAGGGGAGAGGGCACGTCCTCGATGCGCCGGACAGTGGTCTTCCAGGTGGTGCCGTCGAACTGGTCGAGCGAGACGATCCGCAGATACAGCTCGTCGGTCCGTCGGGCGTTCGTGCGGTACGAGACGACCTCGCGGTCCTCCGGCTGGTTCAGGCTGTCCTGGAGCGCGACCAGGGGGTTCACGGCGGAAATCGTCCCGCCGCCGCCCGAACCGCCTCCACCGGGGCCACCGGAGCCGCCCAGCAGACCGCCGTCCAGGGCCGGCAGGGCGAGCGGCACCACCAGGGCGATGCCCAGGGCGAGGGCGCCGATGCGCCGGCCCGTGCGGACCGGGGCGATCACCCCGCTGCCGCTGTCCAGGCCCCCGGAGACCCGCCCCGGAGCGCGCGCCGGCCCGCCGAACACCCTGCCCCACTGGGAGAGCCGGTCCCTGCCCTCCGCCACGCAGCAGCAGGTAGCCGGCCGAGGCGAGCAGGAACCACAGCCAGCCCGCGCCGTCCCCGGAGAGGCCCGCGCGACCGAGTACAGCGCGAGCAGCGGCAGCCCGGCCGGGGCCGCGGCACGGAACGTCACGGCGAGGGCGTCCACCGCGAGACCGATCACCAGGACGCCGCCGACCAGCATCAGCCGGATGCCGTCACTGAGCGGCGCCGGGATCGCGTACCGCCCGACGTCCTCGGCGCCCGCCTCCAGGAGCACCGCGAAGCGCCGGAACACATCGGGGCCCGGCAGGAGGCCCGCGAGAGCCTGCTCGCGGGCGAAGACCAGGGTGAGCAGCAGCAGCGACACCAGCGCCTGCACGGCCACGGTGAGCGCCCTGGCCAGCGGCATCCAGCCGGCCAGCGCGCCGACACCGCTCTGCACCGCCAGCAGGATGACGGCCTGGAGGAACCACGACGCCGGGTCGACGAGCGGCAGCAGCGCGCACGACGCCATCAGTGTCGCCGCGGTGGCGACAGCGCGAGCCGCGCGCGTCCGCTCATGACCGTCCCCCCACTGTCGTACACCCGTGCCGTGCGGCCGGGCCTCCCGCGCGCGGGCGCCCCGGCGATCCGTACCGCGTCCTCATGCCCAGCCCCCGGTCGTGGTCCCCGTCACGGGCACCGGGCCCGCGGTGGTGCGCGCGTGGTCGGCCTGGCGCCACAGGTCCGTGAGGCTCGCCCCCGGCGGCACGGCGAGGGCCGTCCAGCCCGCCACGCGCAGCGTCTGCACCCGTACGTCACCGGCCGGGACACCACCGGGGCCCTGCGCCCACACCGTGCTGTCCAGGACGAAGGCGACCGCGGCGCCGCTGCGCCGGCGCATCTTGGCGACCACCGCCGCCTGCTCCTCGTCGAGGTCGCCGAGGAAGGCGACCAAGAGGCCTTCGTTGCCGCCGCGCAGGACGTCGTAGGCGCGGGAGAGGCCGGTGCCGTCCGAGTGGCCGATCACCGCGAGGGTGTCCATCATCAGCCCGGCCGCGTCCGCCGACTCCTGGCTGGCCCCCGCGAAGCCGTCGGAGCCCTCGCCCGGCACCGAGGTGCCGACGTCGGTCAACAGCCTGACCGAGAAGCCCCGTTCGAGCATGTGCACCAGGGTGGAGGCCGCGCCGGACACGGCCCACTCGAACGCCGAGTCGGGTCCGGCACCCCGGAAGCCGGTGCCCCGGGTGTCCAGGAGCACCGTGCAGCGGGCGCGCTGCGGCTGCTCCTCACGGCGGACCATCAACTCGCCGTAGCGTGCGGTGGAGCGCCAGTGGACCCGGCGCAGGTCGTCGCCGCGGCGGTACCCGCGCGGGATGACGTCGTCCTCGCCGGCGAGCGGCACCGAGCGGTGGCGGCCGTCGCCGTACCCCTTCGCCTCGCCCGTGAGCCGCACCGGGGGCAGCGCCTCCACGCGCGGGATGACCGTCAGGGTGTCGTACGTCGAGAAGGAGCGGGTCAGCTCGCACATCCCGAACGGGTCCGTCAGACGCAGTTGCAGGGGCCCCAGCGGATACCGTCCCCGCAGGTCGGAGCGGACGCGGTAGGACACCTCGCGGCGGCCGCCCGCCTCGACCCGGTCGAGCACGAACCGGGGCCGGGGCCCGAGGACGTAGGGCACCCGGTCCTGGAGCATCAGCAGGCCCGTGGGCAGTCGCGAGACGTTGTCCATGCGCAGGTGGACGCGGGCCTCCGCACCGGCCGGCACGCGCGCGGGGGAGAGCCTGCGGCTTCCCGCGACGCGGTACCGGGTGCGGAAGAGGACCACGGTGCAGACCAGCGGCAGCACGGCGAGCAGTAACCCGACGCGCAGCAGGTCGCCCTGGCCGAGGACGTAGGCGCAGACGGCGGCGGCGATGCCCGCCGCCAGGAAGGAGCGGCCGCGGGTGGTCAGGCCCGCGAGCGCCGTGCGCAGCCCGCCTTTGTCGCCCTCGGCGGAGCCCGCGGGCATCCCCCCGGCGGTCATCACAGCCTCCGCGCGCCGGGCGGCTGCGGGGCGAAGAAACCGCCGCCCGGCTGGGCGGCGGCGGGGACGGGGGTGTGCTGGAGGATCTCCAGGACGACCGACTCGGCCGTGCGGCGGTTCAGCTGGGCCTGCGCGGTGGGCAGCAGGCGGTGCGCGAGGACCGCGACGGCCAGCGCCTGTACGTCGTCCGGCAGGGCGAACTCCCGGCCGCTGAGCGCCGCGGAGGCCTTGGCGGCGCGCAGCAGATGCAGCGTCGCGCGCGGGGAGGCTCCGAGTCTCAGGTCCGGGTGGCTGCGCGTCGCGGCGACGAGGTCCACCGCGTACCGCCGCACGGTCTCGGCGACGTGGACCGCGCGGACCGCGTCGATGAGCTTGACGATGTCGTGCGCGTGCGCCACTGGCTGGAGGTCGTCCAGGGGGGAGACGCCGCCGTGCACGTCGAGCATCTGGAGCTCGGCCTCCGGGGCCGGATAGCCGATCGAGACGCGCGCCATGAAGCGGTCGCGCTGCGCCTCGGGCAGGGGGTAGGTCCCCTCCATCTCCACGGGGTTCTGCGTGGCCACCACCATGAAGGGGCTGGGCAGTTCGTAGGTCTGCCCGTCGATGGTGACCTGGCGCTCCTCCATGGACTCCAGGAGCGCGGACTGCGTCTTCGGAGAGGCGCGGTTGATCTCGTCGCCGATCACGATCTGGGCGAAGATGGCCCCCGGCTTGAACTCGAAGTCCCTGCGCTGCTGGTCGAAGATGGAGACCCCGGTGATGTCCGAGGGCAGCAGGTCCGGTGTGAACTGGATGCGCCGCACCGAGCAGTCGATGGACCGCGCCAGCGCCTTGGCGAGCATGGTCTTGCCCACGCCCGGCACATCCTCGATGAGCAGGTGCCCCTCGGCGAGGAGCACGGTCAGCGAGAGCCGTACGACCTCCGGCTTGCCCTCGATCACACCCTCCACCGACCTGCGGACACGCTCCGCTGTGGTGGTCAGATCTGTGAGGCTCGCTCGATCGTCATACGTGGTCACCCGGCCCTCCTCGGCCCTTCCCCCGCGCTCCTGAGGAGCGGGGGGTACCCCATTTCCGGGCCGCCGCCCAAGCGCACGACCCGGTCCACCCCGAATTCACCGGCACCACGCGTGATCGGTGTGCGTGGTGCCATCCCCGCATTGTTGTTGGGCATACCGGGTCGTGTCACTCGCCTGTGGATAACTGGCGCCGATTTGTCGGGTCTTACGACCTTTTGTCCGTCACGCAGGGTCGATTACGCGGACTCGATCTCCCGCAGCAGACCGGTCTGCACGTCGAAGACGAAGCCGCGGATGTCGTCGGTGTGCAGCAGGAACGGCGAGGTCCGTACGCGCTGCATCGACTGGCGTACGTCCTGCTCGACGTCGCGGAAGGACTCCACCGCCCACGTCGGCCGCTGCCCGACCTCGTTCTCCAGGTCCTGGCGGAACTCCTCGGTGAGGGACTCCAGACCGCAGCCGGTGTGGTGGATGAGGACCACGCTGCGGGTGCCGAGCGCACGCTGGCTGATGGTCAGGGAGCGGATGACGTCGTCGGTGACGACGCCGCCCGCGTTGCGGATGGTGTGGCAGTCGCCCAGCTCCAGGCCGAGCGCGGCGTGCAGGTCGAGGCGGGCGTCCATGCAGGCGACGATGGCGACCTTCAGGACGGGGCGGGCGTCCATGCCGGGGTCGGTGAACGCGGCGGCGTACTTCGTGTTCGCCTCGACCAGACGGTCGGTGACGGAGCCGACGGCTGTGTCACCGACCGGCTCTGCGGGGGTGTGGCCCGAAAGGGATGCGGAAGTCGACATGGTGCTGACGTTAGTGGTCACCGATGGGTACGGCTCGCTGTGAGAAGGGACAAAGATCGCCAAAGACTCTTGTTGTGAGGTACCCCACAGGGGCGTGGCGGCTGCGGCCGAACGGGTGGTCACGGGGGATTCGGCCCGTCTTCCGGACCGGTCCGCGACGCGCAGGCCGGTTGATTGACCGGGAGACACCGTGGACTAAAGTGACGCGAAGCGGGAGACGTGACCTGCTCCCCGCTGGACCGCACATCCCGGAGATTCCCAGGAATCCCCCACGTGCGCGGCGCGTACGTACGGCTCGGCCTCCTCCCGCTCCCGGTCGGCTGACGCCACTTCCCCGGCGCCGGCGGACCATTCCCCTTCACGGAGCGGGCGGGGACCCGGCAGTGCGTACGAACGCCGCGCCGGACCTGAGAGGGCCCCTTGACCGACAACAGCCGACACGTCCCGGTGATGCTCCAGCGGTGCCTGGACATGTTGGCCCCCGCCCTCGCCGAACCGGGCGCGGTCGTCGTCGACTGCACCCTCGGCCTCGGCGGCCACAGCGAAGCCCTCCTCGCCACCTTCCCCGCCGCACGCCTCGTCGCCCTGGACCGGGACAAGGAAGCCCTGCGCCTGTCCGGCGAACGGCTCGCCCCCTACGGCGACCGGGCCACCCTGGTGCACGCCGTCTACGACGAACTGCCCGACGTGCTCGACCGGCTGGACATCCCCCGCGTCCAAGGCGTCCTCTTCGACCTCGGCGTCTCCTCCATGCAGCTCGACGAGGCGGACCGCGGCTTCGCGTACGCCCAGGACGCGCCCCTGGACATGCGCATGGACCAGACGACCGGTATCAGCGCCGCCGAGGTCCTCAACACGTACGCGCCCGGCGAACTGGTGCGGATTCTGCGCCAGTACGGCGAGGAGAAGCAGGCCAAGCGCATCGTCAGCGCCGTCGTGCGGGAGCGCGAGAAGGAGCCGTTCAGCAACAGCGCGCGGCTCGTCGAGCTGATCCGCGACTCCCTGCCGCAGGCCGCCAAGCGCACCGGCGGCAACCCCGCCAAGCGCACCTTCCAGGCCCTGCGCATCGAGGTCAACGGCGAGCTGAGCGTCCTGGAGCGGGCGATCCCCGCGGCCGTGAAGGCGCTCGCCGTCGGCGGCCGGATCGCCGTCCTTTCGTACCACTCCCTGGAAGACCGCCTGGTGAAGCAGGTGTTCGCGGCCGGTGCCACGAACACGGCGCCGCCCGGCCTGCCCGTCGTCCCCGAGCGCTACCAGCCGCGCCTGAAACTGCTGACCCGCGGCGCCGAACTGCCCACCGAGGAAGAGGTCGCCGAGAACCGCAGGGCCGCCCCGGCGCGGCTGCGGGGCGCCGAACGCGTCCGGGAGGACGTGAGCTGAGGCCAGACCGCGGCCGCAGGGCCCGTGAGCACCGTCCGCCGAGCTGAGTCACGCGAGGAGGCTCCATGAGCAAGAAGCCCGAGCTGCGGGGGAGGGCCGCCCGCCTCGCGCAACTGCTCCCGCAGGGCCGCAACCAGGCCGCGCGCACGCCCTTCGTGCTCCTCGTCGTGCTGCTCCTCGGCGGTGGCCTGATCACGCTGCTCATCCTGAACTCCTCGCTCAACGAAGGCTCGTTCCAGGTGAGCGAACTCAAGCGGCAGACGAAGGACCTCACCGAGGAGAAGCAGCAGCTGCAGCGCGACGTGGACGGCTACGCCGCGCCCGACGCCCTCCAGCGGCGCGCCGACAAGCTCGGCATGGTCCCCGGCGGCGACCCGGCCTTCCTCGACCCCGACCGCACCGTGCGCGGTGTGCCCGGCGCCGCGGCCGCCCGGCCCTCGGCACTGCGCCCCCAGGAAGCGGCGTCCCCGGTGGCCTCCGTCCCGATCTCCGCGCCGCCCCCGCCGCGGGCTCGGCCCCGGCCCGCCAC